>CAZZKQ010000006.1:0-25999 GCA_964654875.1 uncultured Verrucomicrobiota bacterium
TTTGCACTCCTACGTTGTGCCGCTTTTCGGGGGAGCCGGCTAACCCCTCATTGCACCCTTCAGGGGATCCTCGAGCCTCCCCTCACGACGGATCTCGACCTCGGCCGAATCCAACGCCTTCCAGAGGCATCGTCGTGCCGAGCCATCGACCACCGAGAGCCGGACCACGGGGAGATCGGAGTCGAGGAGGCGGATCTGGGCACTGCCGAAACCGACGGCATGGTCCGCTGAGCGTTCGATATGGAGCCGGATCTCCTCGTCCGGTTCATCCAGCCCATCGGCGATGGGCCAGACGGGTATCCGGACCTCAGCAGCGCCCGGGGGAAAAGTGGTGCGATTCGGGATCCAACGGTAATCGCCTCCATTGGCCGCCGATCCCCTGAGCTCAAAGAAGACCTCCAGGGCCTGGTCCAGGGGCGGAGTGCGCCGCAGCACGAATCCCCCCGCCCCGCCACGTTCCGGCATCGCCACAGCGGACGCGGCGACACTCACAGTCGGGACGCCTCCGTCCTCTCCATGCCGCCCAACACCAGAGGCACCCACCCAGAGTGCGGATCGGTCGACACCCTCCATCAGGGAGTCCCAATCGCGACCTGCACCTGCGTCGGCCGGATCAGGGTCGTCATCTCCGGAACTCCCGGGCACCCCCGACGAGAGCTCCACGCGATAGAAGCGGACCGGGTCATGATCGGTGGATGAATCGATCCGGAACGGCTGATCCGGACCTCCGATGGATCCGATCTCCTTCCATGGACCCTCTGGACTCGGAGCCGTGAGGAGTCGATGCGTTGTTGCCTGTTCCACGCCCTCCAGCCAGAGCTGTTGGCGGGGAGTGTCCGCCCTCAGGCGGGGCGGAATCAGGTCAACCCGGCCGGTTCCGACCGGCCGGGTTGTGGGGATTCCGGTATTGTTGCCGGGGGAATCCGACGAGGTCGCGTCGAAGCCGAACAGACCGGCGAGGACCAGCGTGGCGAATCGAAGCGGATGGGATCTGGGTTTCCAATGCATGCCTGCATCGGATCACCTCCCGGGGCAGGTCCACCATCGCCAGATCTAGGGAGGGATTCGGGCTTGACGCCCAGTCCGCCGCTACCGGGCGGCGGCCCGATACCAGTCGCCGCGAAGCCAGTCGGCAAGGGTCCCGATCTTCTCGACATCGAGCTGACCGGTCTCGGCGAACGCCGGCATTCGGTCGTTGCGCTTGCCATAGAACCGCATGTGGGCGGGGTTGCTGATGATGGCGACCAACCACTCACGGGAACCCCAGCCGGTCAGATCCGGCGCGGTCGCATCCTCATCGGGTTTCCGGAACTGGTGGCAGTCGGTGCAGTTCACCGACTCGCGGACCAGGGTCCGGCCCTCCTCGATCAGCGCCCTGTCACGGATATCGAGTTCAGCCTGCAGCGGCAGAGCAGCCTCGGCACTCACGGCGAGGATGACCTTGGTGAGGTCGGCACGCTTTGCCTCGGAATACTTGGCGACCTTCTGCTGGACGAAGCGGACCATCTTGCCGTCCTTGAACTTCGTGCCGCCAAAGTAGTGGGCGGTCGCCACCCTGTCGGGATCAAGGAGGCCTGACAGCCATTCGCGGGAACCGAAGCCCTTGAGATCCGGAGCGCTGGCAGCCTCCTTGAGGGTGTTCCCGAGACCGTCATGCCCGTCGAACCGATGGCATCCGGCGCAGTGCTGTGCGAAGAGCCGGGGTCCCTGCGTGAGCGGATCACGGCGCAGCAGCAACGCCGCACCTCCCTCCGGAATGCCGGTCGGGGACTTGGCCAGCTCGACGGCGCGTTCCGAGTCACGATGGGCCTTCTCGACGGCTTTGCGATACTCCGGATCCCGGGAATCCTGGAGCTTCGCCTCGAGGGTCAGGAACAGCGCCCCGACGAGGATGGCTCCGACGAACCCCAGATTGAACCGGTGGCCGAGCTTCCACTGTCCGAGGAGGGGCATGAGGGCCATCACACCCAGGACACCCGACGGAACGATGATGGCACCCCAGACCTCGGTGCCCCCGGGGAAGTACTTGAGGAACTGGAACAGGAACAGGAAGTACCACTCGGGCCGGGCCGCTGAATAGGGCTCGCTCGGATCGGCCGGGGCCGACAGCTCGGCACCACGGAAGTACAAGGTGAGCGATACCGCGGTGAGGACCACCGCGAGCGCGGCGACGGCGTCCATCAGGACCTGATCGGGCCAGAAATGGGCATCCGGTTTCCGGAAGGGTTTCTTGGCCGTGATGCCGTGCCGACGGAACAGCGCGATGTGACCGGCGACCAGGACGACGATCGCCCCGGGCAGGATGCCGGCATGCAGGGCGAAGAAGCGGGTGAGGGTGAGGTTGCCATAGTCGGATCCACCCACGATGAGCCGTTCGATCTGGGATCCGAACATGGGGGTGATGGCGGCGATGTTGGTCGCGACCTTCGTGGCCCAGTACCCCTTCTGATCCCACGGCAACAGATATCCGGTGAGGGCCAATCCGAGGGTCACCATCAGAAGGGCGAGGCCGAACCAGAAATTGACCTCCCGGGGTGCCTTGTAGGCCCCATCGATCAGCACCTGCATCAGGTGGAGCGCCAGCAGAACCACCATGAGCTGTGCGGTGTAGTGGTGCAGACCCCGGAGAAACCAGCCGCCCGCCATCTCATGCTGGATGTAGAAGACCGATTCCCAGGCGGACTTCGCCCCGGGACTGTAGGCGGCCCAGAGCACCACGCCGGTGATGAACTGGATCGCCAGACAGAAGGTCAGCGCACTGCCCCAGACGTAGCGCCAGCGGGCGCCACCCGGAATCTTCTCCATCAGGGCCTCCTGGGCGAGGTGTCGGATCCCGGTCCTGGAATCCAGCCATTCCCACAATGCTTTCATGCGGTCGGAATCTTCTCCCGGTGCCCGGCCTGGAAGTTCTGGAACCGGACCCAGACCTCGTTGCCACGGACCTCGACCGCCAGGGTGTCCATGGGACGCGGGCTCGGGCTCTTCGGATCGTTGATGGTGCCGTCCGCCGCGAAGGAACTGTTGTGGCAGGGACAGAAGAACTCGTTCCTGGCCGGGCGGTATTCGACGAAGCAGCCGGCATGGGGGCAGATCGACTGGAACGCGGTGATGTCACCCTTCGCCGATCGGGAAAGGTAGATGGCCCCGACAGGGACATTCGGATTCTTGGTCCAGGCATCCTGCCGGTCGGCAATGACCGTGAACTTGCGGGGCACTCCGTCGGCCGGGAGGGACTCGAGTCCCGTGATGCGGCTGAACGGGGATCGGCCGTCGCCACCACCGGAATTCAGCGGGTCGAGCCACACGAGGAGGCCGGAGGCCACGGGGACCAGGGTTGCGGCACCGCCTATGGCCACAGCGGCTGCCTCCTTGATGAAGCATCGACGCGGTTGGGCGTCGGGCGTGGATTCGGACGACATCATTTCCAACAAACACCAGCTTCGGCAAAAGGGCGAGCGGGGAATTTTTTGCTGAGAGGCATCCCGGTGTATCGGGGAAATCCGAGGGTTTCGACGCTCACGCTTGGCGTTGGGGCTCTCCGTCCGGTTTACTGTGGACGTGCGTTCCACGGCGGAAACCCAGTCGTCCCAACCTACAGACCTCGTGCTGCAGGTCGCGGACATCTTTTCGCCCACAGGACTCTTCTCCAAGGCACGGAACTTCGAGTTCCGCCCCCAGCAGCAGCGCATGGCGATGGCCGTCGCCCGATGCCTGGCCGACAGGCGCCATCTCCTGGTGGAGGCGGGAACCGGGGTCGGCAAGAGCTTCGGATACCTGGTCCCCGCCATCCTCCACGCCGTCGCACAGAAGAAGAAGGCGATCGTCTGCACCCACACGATCAACCTCCAGGAACAGCTGGTGGAGAAGGACCTCCCGCTCCTGCAGAAGGTCCTGCCGGTCGAGTTCAGCTTCGCCATGCTCAAGGGCAGGTCGAACTACCTCTGCACCCGACGCCTCCGGAAGGCCCGACAACAGGCCGCCTCACTGTTCACATCGTCGGAACAGGTGGAGCTGGACCGGCTATGGACGTGGTCCCAGGAGACGACCGACGGTTCCCTGAGTGATCTGCCCGAGGCGCCAGACCCGAAGGTCTGGGAGAGCGTCTGCTCCGAACGGGGTCTCTGCGCCCCAAAGAAATGCGGCTACGCCAGCGATCTCGCCGAGCAGAAACACATCTGCTTCTTCCAGCGCGCCCGGCAACGAATCCTTTCGGCCGACGTCCTGGTGCTGAACCACACCCTGTTCTTCACCCTGCTGAACGGCATCGAAGAGGACCGCCCGGGGGAGGGACTTCTCTTCAAGAACGACTTCGTGATCTTCGACGAGGCCCACACGGTCGAACAGGTGGCCGCGCGCCACATCGGCCTGAGCGTCGGGAGCGGTGCACTGAAATACGCCCTCCACCGGCTCTACAATCCCAAGACCCAGAAGGGCCTCCTCACCACACTGCGCCAGGGGCCGGCGGTCCAGGAGGTCAACATGGCCCTCGAACAGAGTGAGACCTTCTTCGAACAGGTCGAGGCCGCCTGCGAGGCCATCGCCGAGGCAGGTCAGCCATCCTCGTCCAAGGGGGAGCGCCGCTCCTGGAGTGAACTCCGGATCCGTCGTCCGGAGCTGGTCGCCAACACCCTGTCCCTGAACCTGACACGGGTCCGCGACCAGATCAGCACCCTCATCCAGGGGGTCGACGACAAGGAGACAGCCGAGGAACTCACCGAATGCAACGGGCGGCTCCTCGAGATCCGGGATGCCCTGAAGTCGTTCCTCGACCAGGATGCCGACGGTCACGTGTATTGGGTCGAGCGGACCGGCAAGACGCAGCGCAACCTCTCTCTCAATGCCGCCCCGGTGGATGTCGCCGCCTACCTTCGACAACGGCTGTTCGGTTCGGAGACGAGCGTGATCCTGACCAGCGCGACGCTCGGGGTGAAGTCGCCCCCGAATGCCAGCCGACCCGAGGATCGGGTCCCGTGCACCACCCTGAAACTGGAGGTCCACAACCCGACCCTCGACTACGTCTCGCACCGCGTCGGGGGTGAGAACGCCCTGAAGCTGCAGGTCGGATCCCCGTTCGACTACGCCACCCAGATGAAGGTGCTCGTGCCACGCCAGATTCCCGAGCCAAAGGAGCCCGGATACCAGGACGCGCTGGTCCACTGGATCGAACACTTCATCCGTCAGACCCATGGCAAGGCGTTCGTGCTCTTCACGAGCTTCCGCCTGATGCACGAGGTTGCGGACAGGATGGAGGGCTTCTTCTCGGAGCTCGGGCTTGAGGTCTACGTGCAGGGCAAGGGCATGCCCCGCTCTGTCATGCTGGAGAAGTTCCGGGAGGATGTGGACTCGGTGCTCTTCGGCACAGACTCGTTCTGGCAGGGGGTGGATGTTCCGGGCGAAGCCCTGAGCAACGTCATCCTCACCCGCCTGCCCTTCGCCGTGCCGGACCACCCACTGATCGAGGCACGGATCGAGCGGATCGAGGCGGCGGGCGGGAACTCCTTCGCCGACTTCAGCCTCCCAGAGGCGATCCTGAAGTTCCGTCAGGGGGTTGGCCGTCTGATCCGGACCGGGACCGACCGGGGAATCGTTGTGATCCTCGACAACCGGATCCTCGCGAAGCGCTATGGACGGCAGTTTCTCGACGCCCTGCCACAGTGTCCGCTGGAGATTGTCTAGTAGAGATCGACGCAATCGGACTTGGTGAAGCCGGGGCCAGGGATTCTCGTGGAGAGGGGGCGTCCTGCACTCCGCGTTCCTGTCTCCTTTCTTGACTTCATCATCACGGCCAGTTTCCTCGGGACATCCCCAGCGCGTGGACCAAAGCGGCCTCATGCCGAGTCCAAGACGAAGTCCCGTCTCGTGGTCGAGACGGGGCGGTTCCACCGGGGGTTCCGAACGCCATGAAACTCCAGCACTCCAGTCGTCCCACGGGATTCACACTCATCGAACTGCTCGTGGTCATCGCGATCATCGCAATCCTTGCAGGCATGCTTCTTCCGACGCTCGGAAAGGCCAAGACAAAGGCTGGAGGCATCTTCTGCATGAACAACGGGAGCCAGATGATCAAGGCGATGCAGCTCTACGCCCTCGACCACAACGACTACCTGCCTCCCAATCCTGACGATGGGAACACGTCCCCGGGCAAGAACTGGTGTCCCGGGCAGGCAGGCCAAGGTGGTGCCGAGGAGTTCAACCCGGACATCCTGAAGGATCCGACCAAGTCCCTCCTCGCACAGTTCCTGGGCTTTTCCGAGAAGCCGTTCAAGTGCCCGGCCGATCGCCGGGTCGGCAAATATACCGGGACCAATCCCAACCTCCGCGGAGCCAAGGTCCCGGCCGCGCGCTCGTTCTCCATGTCCCAGGCCGTTGGGACCAACCCGTACAAGCCCGGATGCCGCACCGCGGTCGACGGGCCCTGGCTGGATGGATCTCATGGTCACACCGCGAATTCGAAGTGGTACTGCTACGGAAAGCTCGGTGACTTCAACCTGCCTGGGGCGGCCAACACCTTCGTGTTTGTGGACGAAGACCATCGTTCGCTGAACGACGGTGGCTTCGCGGTCATGGGCCCACCGCTGACCGGCAAGACCTGGGACAACACCACTGAGCAGATGATCGACTGGCCCGGTTACTACCACAACGGGGCGGCCGGCTTCGCGTTTGCGGATGGTCATTCAGAGATCAAGAAATGGAACGACAACCGAACCAAGGTCGGCGTCAACGTTTCCCGCCAGAGCCAGAAGGGGAACAAGGACATCCGCTGGCTGGCCGAGCGCACGTCCGCCCCGGTGCGTTGACCGGCCCGGCGCTGGGCAGGATTGCCGGATGCCGCTGGCCTTCCCGCGTGGAAAGGATCGGGTGGGCACTGCGGGTCGCTCGTCTCATTCTGGTTCCCGGTGGAGGAGTCCTGTGGTGGTTCGGAGGTCTTCTGGAGCCCCTCGGGGTCCCTCAGCCGGGGACATAGTGATCCGGAGCGGGAACTCCACGATGCGGGTTCCCCGGGTTGAACCGCCTTGTCCCCAGTCTCCTCCTGTCACTCCTGCTCCGGTTTCTTGAACGATGAATCCATCCGCCGAGATCGTTGTGAGCTGTCCCCGATGCCGCCAGCGCGGCACATGGTTCGGGGCCCGATGGGGCCCCTTCTGCAGCGAGCGCTGCAAGCTGATCGACCTCGGGGCCTGGTTCAACGAGGAGCAGCGGATCTCCCGGGAGCTGCGTCCCGGGGACTTCGGGGAGTTCGAGGATCTTCCGCCGGGAATGGGCCTCGACCGACCGGAGTGACCTGGCGGCCGGCGCGGCTCGTGCGGATCGACATGCAGGGACGGAGTGGGTGACCCTCACGCCCTGTGGATTTCGACGCGATCATCGTGGGCGGAGGCGCTGCCGGATTGTTCTGTGCCCGGACCGCCGGACTGCGGGGACGAAAGGTGGTGGTCCTCGAGCACAACCCCCGGCTCGGGAACAAGATCCTCATCTCCGGGGGTGGACGCTGCAACTTCACCAACATCGGCGCCACCGCGGTCAACTACGTCACCTCGGGCAGCCCCAACTTCGTCAAGTCAGCCCTCGCCCGATACACACCCGCCGAGTTCCTTGCCCTCGTGGAGCGCCACGGAATCCAGTGGCATGAGAAGAAGCTCGGGCAGCTCTTCTGCGACCAGAGCTCCAAGCAGATCCTGCAACTCCTCGAGGACGAATGCGCCGAAGCCGGGGTCCAGATCCGTCTCAACTGCCGGATCCACTCGGTCCGACGCCACGAAGCCCCTGAGGATGCCCCGGGGGCACCGACCTGGACCCTCCAGACCAGTCTCGGGGAATTTCGATCCACCTCGCTGGTCGTCGCCAGCGGGGGGCTCTCGTTCCCAAAACTGGGCACAACACCCTTCGGCTACGAGGTGGCCCGCCAGTTCGGGCTGCGGGTCGTCGAACCCCGACCCGGTCTCGTACCCCTGACCTGGACTCCAGCCGACCTCGGGATGTTCGGCGCCCTCAGCGGGCTCGCGGTGGATTCGATCGTGACGCTCCCTGGGGATGCGCCCCGTTTCCGGGAGAACGTCCTGTTCACCCATCGGGGATTGAGTGGCCCGGCCATCCTGCAGATCTCCAGCCACCGGCGACCGGACGAATCGATCCGGATCAACCTGATTCCGGACTCCCCTGCCCTCCCACTTCTCGAATCCGAACGTCGGAGCGGAAGGGATCTCAGGTCCATTCTGCGCGGCCGTCTTCCAGAGCGACTCGCGACCGCATGGATCCAGCGTCACGGCACCCCACGCCCCTTGTCGCAGGTCGCCCAGCGGGATCTGGAGGCCATGGCCCGCGCGCTGGAGTCGTGGGAGATCCAGCCGGCCGGCGATGAAGGCTATGCCAAGGCCGAGGTCACGCTCGGCGGCGTGGACACCGCCGAACTTTCCTCCAAGACGCTCGAGAGCCGGAAGGTCCCACGCCTCCACTTCATCGGTGAGGTCGTGGATGTCACCGGCTGGCTGGGCGGCTACAATTTCCAGTGGGCGTGGTCGAGCGGCCACGCGGCAGGAAATGCCCTCTGAGCCGTCCCGGAATTCAGGGCTTCGGGATCACCCGATAGAACCGGACCTCGGAGTCGACGACCCCAAGCGGCACGACGGTCCCGGAGACGGAGGGAGTGACGTCACCCTCAGGCCTCCAGCTCCCGAGGTCCGCAGAGGTCTGGATCTGGAACGTGCAGGAGCCCGACCCCGCCACCACCAGTTCCAAGACACCCGATGGACCCACCCTCGCCGAGACGCGGGCTGTCTGCGAGGCGCAGTCCGAGGTTCCCACCGAAAAGACCTGCTCCGCGACCGTCTGGGCGGGATAGAACGGGTTGAATCGGATCGCCATGTGATTGGTGAAACGGCCGGTCGACGTCGGCACCAGTTCGTAGACCAGCCGGAAGGCCACGGGATCCTTCGTCCGGGCGAACCGGGTCAGGACACCGTCGGGGGTCCGCTCCATGCGGACCAGGTTTGTCGCCTGGGAAGGGGTGACGGATTCCACCTGGAATCCGACCACTTCGAAGCCGGTGGAGATCAGGTTGCTGAACAGGATCGCCCCTCGATCACACCCTCCAACCTGGAGGACATCGGTTCCGATGCGAAGGACCTGTCCGACTCCGATGGTGCCAGGCACTTGGTCGGTGGAGACCTCCAGGCCGACGGAGTCACAATCCCCGAGGCGCATGAGCCAGGACGCCGCGTTGAGGAACAGGGCCCGACGCTCCGCGAGTGAGTCCCACTCGGAGCCGATCGCCACGAGGAAATCCTGGGAGACCACACGCGCGTCCCCAAGGTCGGGCTCTTCGGACTTCGGTCCCGACATCATCACGGGGCGGCCTTCGCGCTCCAGGACGACATCGAGCTCCTCCTCGAGGAGGACGGTCGCCTCGGTCGGGTTCGGGTAGGTGAACCCCAGGACCGTCCCATACTCGTTGCCAAAGCGCGGTCGATCCCGGTCGGGATCCAGGAAGCCGATCGGGCCGGTCGAGGTCTTGCCGGGTACCGGGCCGATCTGGGTCAGGGCACGCCAGAGCGAGGAGGCCTCGGTCAGACGGACCGAGTTGGCCGCGAGATGCTCACCGATGAGGTACAGGGGCACCCCGGCCGAACGGAGCTGACCCAGAAGCTGCACCTCCTTGTCGTTGGGAGCATTCTCGAGGGCGCCAAGATCGTCCCAGAGGACGAGCTTGAAATGGCGAAGGATCTCGGGACGGAGCGTCTCCGGCGTGGTGATCCGGAGATTCGGTGAGCGGAAGCTGAATGGACCCTCGGGGATCCCCAGATCGATCAGGTAGTTCAGGACCACATCGGTCTCCACGTCGCTGGCCCGTGTGATCAAAAGGATGTCACCATCCAGGTCGACCACTTCGACCCCGACCCGGGCGCTGTCGGTCGTGGCGCCGAGATCGTCGAACGCACGGGCGAAGAACTCGTATTGACCCGGTGCGAGGACCGGATGCTCGAGGGCGAACGGGGTCGACAGCACCTGTCCGACCCCGATCGGTTTGCCGGCCTCCACCCGATAGAACTCAACCCTCGCCACGGAACCATCGAAGTCCTCGGCCCTTGCGCGGAGGGGGAACGGAACGCCTGCCCGAATGAGTCCGCCCGCCCGTGGCTCGGTCAACGCGACAACCGGCGGCTCATTGTAGGCGGTGATGAAGAGCTGCTTGGTCTCGGTGATCGGCGCGATGCCGGGCGCGTTCAGGGTGAGGCTTACCGTGTAGCTGCCGGGCTTTCCATAGGCATGCGACGGGGCGTATTCGGTGCTCGTCTCCCCGTCCCCGAAATCCCACAGGTACGTGGCCCCGACGATCGGTTCGCCGGAGGGTGTCACCGGTCTGTTCGTGATCGTCGAACCACCCCCATCCGAGGGAAAGACGATCCGGGTCGGCCACGTCGGGTCACCCGACTGGATCTGGTCCGCCCAGACGAGGACACCACTCGCCGTATCGTAGTCGGCGACATGCCAGACGGAGCCGGTTCCATCGGCGGGTACCTCCCGGACACCCAGGAGTCCGGAGGGGTTGTAGACCCGCAGGGTCGCCCGGGATCCCGCCACGGAACCCGGAGCGGTCGGATCGAACTTCTTGGCATAGACCCGATAGACGCCATCGAAGAGCCGGCTGACGGTGATGGTCTCGGGTCCGAATCCGTTCTGAACGTCGACGTCGAGCCTTGCGAAGGGCGGCGCTTCAAGGCTGCCCCGGTCGGCATCGATGTACTGCACATGCCGGGGCAGTCCATCGATCGGAGGAACGAGGAGATGAAGGTCAAGATCCGCCGGACTCTGTCCCCAGCCGAGGACCATCCGGAGTCCTTCGGTGAACGGGGAGAGGATCACGCGGTTGGTGACATACTGTCCGGGTGGGGCGTCGAACTGCCGGTCCTCGTAGGTGCTGTAGCCCTCCCTTTCGCATCGGAGGAGGACACGGGAGTCCGTCGAAAGGTTGTTGAAGCGGACCGGTTCGCGGAGCCGGACACGACGTTTGTGGCTGTCGAAATCCACCCGGGCACCCGAGCTTCGCGGACCGATCAGAAGGAAATTGCCGCCCGAGTCCGTGACCGCAGAGTAGGAGCCCACCGACACCTTCGCACCGGCAACGCCGAGGGAGGTTGTCGCGTCAGTGACCTGCCCGACCACGATGGTCCCCAGGGTCAGCTGGACCTCCCAGCTGTTGGTGGCGCCATATTCGTTGGAGAGCAGGACCCGGTACCCACCCTCATTGGCGGGCTGCGCGTTTCGGATCTGCAACGTCGAGTTGGTCGCTCCGGGGATGGACTGACCTTTGAACTGCCATTGGAACTGGATGTCGGGACTTCCCCAGACACCGACCGAAAAGTTGGCGGTTCCTCCCTGCCTGACCGCCAGATGGCCCGGCTGGTAGACGATGATGGGCGGTGAGACGATTTCCTCCGCCTGCACCGACATCCGGATCAGTCCCTCTTCAAGGTCGCCACGACGACCATCCACCGCGATCTGGAACTCCCGGTTTCTGGCCGCGAGGAAGCTCACCCGGCTGGTGGTCTTGCCGCCGGCGTTGTCGTTGTTGGCGATCACCGTCAATGAAGCCAGCTCGTTGCCGGTGAAGACCGAGAGGAGCGTGTCGAGGTCGCTGCCGTCGAGACTCACCGTGACCTGGGATGGCGCGGGGGACTTCCACGTCCACCAGACCGAGTGGACCGGATTCTGGCCAGCGTGGGGCGGTTCACCCGACTCGGCGGTGGCGAAGTAGTTGGACCCCAGTGCGCTGGCGGTGAAGAAGTTCGATCCACCGACGGTCGACGTGGCATTCGTGAGAGGAAGTCTCGAGGCGAAGAAGTCGTTGGGTGGCGGCAACAGGACCTGGATCGCCGCGGAGCGGCTGGTGACCGAACCGTTGGGACTCCGGACCACGACATCATAGTTGCCGGTGTCGGACAGCTGGGCGCCACGGACGACCAACTGGCAGGTGGTCTGGTCCCCAGCCGGATTCTTCACGGTCACCACCTCGACACGTCCTCCGACCCCAAGCGGCTGGCCATCCCTACGCCATTCGAACGTCAGGTTGCGGCAACTCGCGATCCTCACCGAGTTGGTGAAGGCGGTGCCGACCAGGACACGCCGAAGCCTGCCGGTGCCCGGCTGGGTCAGCACCACCGGGCTGGGATCCACCGTCAGCGCCACCGGTTCGCTCGTCACCGATCCAAACTCGTTGGAGATGCGGACGGAGTACTTGCCAGCAGACTGGGGTTCCGCATTGAAGAGCAGGAAATCCTCCCCCGCACCGGGTATCGGCTTGCCGTCGAGGAACCACTCGATCGCCGTGGTGCGACACCTCGGCGCGTAGTTGAACTCGGCGAGGACCGCCTCGCAGTCGAACACCCGCGGTGCGGACAGGGTGAGCTTTCCAAGAAGAACCGGCTTGGGATCGAAGACGACCTGGGCCACCCGACTGGTCGTCGAACCCGCCGCATTTCGGACCACGGCCAGATACTCCCCGGACTCGTCGACCCATCCCTTCACAAAGGTGAATCGAGGACCCGACTGATTGGGGACTCGGTTGCCATTGAAATACCACTCGACGGTCTGGGGATAGCAGCCTTCCCGCACGGTGACTTCAAGCGGTCGGGATAGGTCGCACTCCCGGTTGGTGAATCCAGTGGGATGGCTCTGGAGAATCGGTAATGGGCTGACCACAAGAGTGGACGGAGCACTGGTGACCGATCCCGGCACACCCTGGTTGGAGACGATGACCCGAAACTGACCGGACTGGGCCATGGTGAGATCGGCCAAGGCCAGGTTCCGGTTGGTGCCCCCGGGGATGTCCACCCACACGTCGGCACCGGTCCTCGGGATACCCATCCATGAAACGGGAGCCTGGAAGGCCTGCAGGCCGGGAGGCACCCCAAGGGCCTGGGCCTTCTTCCCATCGAGTTCTTCCGCCGTCAGGGACCTGAGGTTGAACTGCCATCGATGCGCGATCGGGAGCAGCCCGCCGGCGTCGATGGAATAGGTCTGAATACCGCATCCCACCTCCCCGGCACGAGTCCCGGGGAGCAGGAGCATCTCGGGAAGCTGGTTCGTGATCACGGGTGCCGGGAACTGGTTGGTCATGACGACCGAGAGCACGAGTCCACCCCGATTCCCGTTCGCGGCGCTGTCCGCCACCTGTCCGTTTTTGCCATCAACGGCGATGAGGTATTCCTGATCTGCCTCCGCCACCAGAGCCACCCGACTCTGGGTCCGGACCTCCCCCGTGACCGGATCCCTGCCGTCGTCGTTCGAGATGATGGGCTTCAGCTGGGCGAGGTTGGTGCCCGAATACACAGCCAGCACGGTGTCGATGGTGCTGCCCGCGAGGTCCAGGGTCAGGAAACCCAGCTCGGTCGGCTTGAAGGACCACCAGACGGAGTTCCGGGCCGGCTGTCCCGCATGATGGGGTTCACCCAGCTCGGCGGACGCGTTCCGGTTGTATCCGTAGGCCACGGTGCTGACCGAGCCCAGCGACGTCCGGTTGGCAAACAGGTCGTTCGCCGGACCCACTTGGACCGCCAACCGGGCTTCCTGGCTCAGCGTCACTCCATAACGATTGGAGACCGAAAAGCTGTAGAGGCCATCCCTGGCCGGATCGACCGATGTCACAATCAGCTTCGGCAATGTGGCCCCCGGCAAGGGCCTGGAGGCCCCCGACTTCGGATCCCGGAAGAACCACTGCCACGTGATCGGCCGATGACCGGCCACCTCACCCTGGAAGACAGCGTCGGTACCGATGTCGGCGATCGCGGAACCGGGTTGGGTGGTGATCCGGGGGGGCAATGGATCAACCGACACCACGGCCGGAACACTGGTCTGGGAGGAACTCCCATTGGAGACCCGGACGGTATAGTTCCCCGCCTGGTCGGTGGAGATGTTCTCGATCACCAATGCGGAACCCGTCGCCCCAGGCACGGCGGTTGCAGTCCCTCCGGGAGCCTTCGTGACGAACCACTGGTAGGACAGGGGCGGTGACCCCACGGCCTCCACCCGAAGCGTCACCGTCGAGCCAGGCTCGGGATTGGAACCGACCGGACCCGCCACGATCTTGGGTCCCGGCAGCACGACCAGATTCGCGGTGGCACTGTTGGTCTGGCCATAGGCGTTCCTCACCACCACCCGGTAGGCTCCCTCATCCGCCTTGCGGATCGTCGCTATCCGGAGCTCAGGACCCGTCTGGCCAAGCACATTCGTTCCAGCGTGCTGCCACTGGTAGGTGAGTGGCGTCTTGCCAAGAACATCCACCGAGAAGACCGCAGCCTCGCCCTCGACCCGTTCCACGGCCTCGGGCTGACGCTGGAACTCGGGGAAGGTGTAGAGCCTGAGATTGAGCTTGAGGGGGCCTGAGGCTCCCGCCCGTCCATCGACCGCAATGCTGTAGTCGACCGCAGGCAACGCCTCGAAGGCCACCCGGCTGGTGTTGAGGCCGGGAGCGTTGTCGTTCGAGGCGATGACATCGAACTGTTGGTCGAAAGCCTTGCCAAAATAGACGGCCAGCAGCGTATCGAACGCACTCCCGGCGGTGTCGATGACGACAAATCCCCCCTGTGGGGCCACTGAGGTGTCTGGAGTCCACTGCCACCAGAGCGAGGCACCACCCACCACCCCGGCATGGAGAGGTTCGCCTGGCTCACGGGTTGCGCCGACCGTGGTTGAGGCGAGGGCGGCCCGATCACCGGAAATCCGGGACCGCAACCTGAAGAGATCGTTCGCCTCGGCCGCCTCCGCATCAGGCGGGACGGCCAGCGCCAGCGCAAGAAGTCCCGGGGGACCCGCAATCCGCAGGATCCGGCTCAGCGTGGACAATAGATCACCAACGGCGTGTGTCATCAGCATGGACTTCCAACTCCTTGCGGGCAGACCTCCCGGTTGCGGAATCCATCCGGATCCCACACCGAGGACCAACCACCCGCCAATCTAGCAAATACAGGACCGATTCCCAACGGCATCTCCGGAGAGAGCGGAACGACGACCTCTTGGAGGGAACAACCCGGGTGCTCAGGCAATCGGTGCGATCGCCCTTCGGAGGATGTCCGGGGACAACGCGCAGGAAGTCTCCGAAGGCGGATGGAGCCGGCGGGGGAGAGATGGCCCGGCGGGGCTGCTGGATGCGTCGTGGTGACGCATCGGCGTCGATGCCGCTCGACGTAGGGTCAGTGGCCTGGGGCGCGCGCCGCCGCATGTGCAGAAATCACCGCATCGCCAGACAACCCAGCGACCGATTGACGGGACAGGCCGACAACGCCAGCCGGGAAGAGTCCGATGACAAAGATGGCTGCCCCACAGGCAAGGGTGGTCAGCGCGATCGGCACCCCGGCTTCGATGCGGGAGGACGGACTCTCGAGGCGTGGCCAGAACATCGAGCGGATCACCCCGAAGTAGTAGTACATCGAGAGAACCACACCGATGCAGGCAAGGAGGAGGGCCGCCAGAAACCAGACATCGGTACCAGCCCGTGCGGCGACCGCCTTGAATAGCCAGAACTTTCCGAAGAAACCCGCCAGAGGCGGCACCCCGGCGAGGCTGGCAAATCCAAGGGTCAATCCGCCCGCCAGGAATGGCGACCTGGATCCGAGTCCGTCGAACGCAGTGATGTCGTCGGAATCCGTGGCGGACACCACCGCGGTGACCCCGGCGAAGACGAGAAGCGTTGTGAAGACATAGGCGGCGATGAAGAAAGCGATCGCCGTCGCCCCGGTTCCATTCATGGCCGCCACGCCGAGGAGCAGGAATCCGGCATTGGTGATCGAACTATAGCCGAGGAGACGCTTCACCGACCGCTGGGCAAGACCGCAGAGGCTTCCATAGAGGATCGTGATGGCCGCGAGCGCGACGAGCAGGTGTCCCCACCGGGAAACCAGCTCCGGGACCACCGAGTAGGCCAGGCGCAGGACCAGAACGAAACCCGCCGCCTTGGAACCCGTGGCCAGGAACGCCGTCACCGGCGCCGGGGCACCCTGGTAGACATCGGGGGTCCACATCTGGAACGGGACCGCCGAGATCTTGAAGCCCAGCCCCACGAAGGTCAGGAGCAGCCCGATCAGGAAGACCGGAGACGCCGCAAGGGAACCCTGCTTGGCAGCGATCTCGTAGAAGTTCGTGGTGTTGGCCGAACCGAAGATGAGCGCGATGCCAAACACCATGAACGCAGCAGCCAAGGCTCCAAAGATGAGGTACTTGACCCCCGCCTCGACCGAACCAAGGCGGGTCCTCTGGAAGCTGACCAGGATGAAGAATGTCACGGTCACCAGCTCCAGCGCGACGAACATCAGGATGAAATCGTTCGCCGAGGCGGTCAGGAGCATCCCAACGAGCGCGAAGAGGGTCAGGGCCACGAATTCCCCATAGCCGGACAACCGGTCGGCGAAACGGACGGACATCAGGATGACGAGGATTCCGACGACGAGGAACAGGGACTTGAAGTAGTTGGCCAGCGGGTCCACCAGGAACATTCCGCCAAAGGCGGTGCCGTCGACCGGGCCGAAGGCTCCGGCATGGAGAGTCAGGATGAGGAGGAGCCCGGTGGCGGCCACATAGGCGAGCGTCTTCCGCGCAGCGGCCGGAACCCACAGATCGGCCAGCAGGATTCCAACCCCGAGCAGGGCGACGAGGAATTCGATCAGGAGCAGTGCGGAGTTCATCGCGGTCAGTGGGCGGGAGCGGAGGTGGGGTTGAGGACCGAGGCATGACCCGTGGTACCGGTCCTCTCGGCGCCCGCAGTCGCGAGGGAAACCACGCGTTCGGCGCTTGGACGGATCCGGTCGACCAACACCCCGGGAGCCACCCCGAAAAAGACAAGGGCCACAAGGAGGACGACATAGGGTACACGGGCGAGTCCGACGACGTCCGGCTTGCCCTCGAGGACCTTGCCGACCTCGCCGTGGGCCACCTTCCGGATCGCCCGGAGCATGTAGATGCCACCGATGACGAGGCCACCCCACGCGGCGATCACCACGTGCCACGGCATCACCGACCACACGCCAAACATCACAGTGAGCTCACCGGCGAAGTTGGCGAACCCCGGGACCCCGCATCCGGCCATGAGAGCCGCGATCAAAGCGGCACCGATGAACGGCATCTGGCGGAACGCGCCTCCCAGCATCGACATCTCGAGAGTTCCGGTGCGGCGGTAGAGGTACCCGCTCAGCGCGAACTCGAGCGCCGCCAGAAACGCATGGGCCACCATGACGAGAACGGCTCCGGTGATTCCAATGACCGTCGTGCTGGCAAGGGCCAGGAAGACAAATCCCATGTGGGCAAGGCTCGAGTTTCCGAGGAGGAGGTTCAGATCCTTCTGTCGCATCGCCACCCAGCCACAGTAGAGCAGGTTGCCGAGGCACAGGACCGCGAGAACGCCGGTCCAGTTCTGGACTCCCTGTGGCAGAAGCGGAAATGCGCCCCGCAGGAGGACGAAGAGACCCACTTTCTTGAGGATGCCCGCGTGCATCATTGCCGTCGCCGTCGGAGCCACCCCATACCCAAGGGGCGCCCAACTATGGAACGGAAACAGCCCGACCAGCGTCCCGAACCCAAGCAGCAGCAGGCCGAAGATGAGGGTCTGCAATCCAGCAGGGATCGGGTGGTCCTTCAGCCAGGCCCCAAGCACCAACACATCGAGCGTATTGGCCCCGGAAAGCGCATAGAGGCAGACCAGCCCCACCAGGGCGACCAGGGCACCCAACGAGAGGTACAGGGTGATCTGGAAGGTCGCGAAGTTCTTCTGATCTCCCCGACCCCAGATGCCGATCATCAGGAAGGTCGGCAGCAGGGCGAACTCGTTGAAGAAATAGACGAAGAAGAGATCGAGTGAGGCAAACGCCCCAAGAGCACCTCCGATCATCGTCAGGAGGAGCACATAGAAGAGCTTCGGATTCCTCTCGATCTCATCGGAGACCCAGACCGCAGCGAATCCCACCACCGCCGTTGCCAGGAGCAGGCCGACATTCAGGCCGTCGACCCCGACATGGAAGGCGAGGCCAAGATCTGAGTTCCACTCGAGCCGCTGGACCATCTGATATCCGGCGGCTCCCGGGTGGAACCCGAAAAAGACGAAGAGGGACGCCAACGCGGCAAGGCCCGAGAAGAGCTGGGCCCAGAGGCGCCAGGCGAAGGCATACTTCGAGGGGGTCAGCAGAATCGCCAGAATCCCGACGAAGGGCAGAAGGATGAGGAGCGTTGCGGGGGACATGGCGGTTACTTCAGGGCGAGGATGACCAGCACGGCGACGCCGATCACGAACAGGAAGGCATAGGTCTGGATGTTTCCGGTCTGGACGAGACGGAGTCCGCGTCCCACGAGATCCACGGCCCCGGATCCACCACGGACCACCAGGCCCTGGAGCAACCATCGGTCGATGAGACCGAACAGGGCCGCGATCGCGTCATGGATCGGCACCACGACCCGGTCGTAGATGGCATCGAAGAACAGCCTCGAACGGAGCGCCGTCGACACCCAGCCCAGCGTCTTCGGAAGAGGGTCGATGGAGGCCTTCCAATAGAGAGACACGGCGACGAAACCGCCGAAGACAATCAGCCCCAGTCCCAGAACCGCACCGAGCGGGGAGTGGTTGAAGGGGTCGAACAGGATGTCCGTGATCGAGTCGGGGTAGTGTGGGTGGCCGCCACCGAAGGACATCTCCTTGAGGAACGACCCGATCGGAAGCCAACCCAATGCCACGGACGGAAGGGCGAGGATCACGAGTGGGAGGGTCATCGCGGTTCCGGACTCGTGGGCATGGCCAGCCGACTCGCTGCGTGGCTCACCCAGGAAGGCGACCAGGTAGAGCCGGGCCATGTAGAGCGTCGTCAGGCCGGCCACCAGCACTCCGACCGCGAACAGGACAGGCCGGTTGGCCGCAAGCGCCGAGGCGAAGATCGCATCCTTGCTGTAGAACCCCGAGGTCAGGATCGGGAGGCCGCACAAGGCCGCAGTCCCAATCGCAAAGCAGATCGACGTGGTCGGCATCCGCTTCCACAACCCACCCATCTTCCAGATGTCCTGCTCATGGTGACAACCAGCGATGACGCTGCCGGCGCCGAGGAACAACAGGGCCTTGAAACAGGCATGGGTCGTCAGGTGGAACATCGCCGCGTCGGGACCCGCACACCCCACCGCCATGACCATGTAGCCCAGCTGGGACAGCGTGGAATAGGCGAGGATCCGTTTGATGTCGTTCTGCTGTATCGCGATCAGCCCCGCCAACAGCGAAGTGATGCCACCCACCCATGCAATGATCCCCAGAGCAGACGGACCGGCGAGCGTGCCAAGGAACCCCGGCCAGGCGGCTGGCAGGTCGAGGAGAAAGAACACCCGGCACAGCATGTAGACGCCGGCCGCGACCATCGTGGCCGCGTGGATGAGGGCGGACACCGGAGTCGGACCCTCCATCGCGTCCGGGAGCCAGACATGCAAGGGCACCTGCGCGCTCTTGCCCATGGCGCCGAGAAAGATCAACACCCCCGCGAGCGAGGTGAGGCCCCCCAGAAGCCTCGGATCCGCATGGAACTTCGCTGCGAGTTCGGTGAACTGGACGGTTCCAGCGGCGGACCAGACCAGAATGATGCCGAGGATGAACCCGAAGTCGCCGATGCGGTTGGTCAGGAAGGCCTTCTTGGCAGCGTCCGCTGCGGACGGCTTCTCGTACCAGAATCCGACCAGCAGATAGCTGGTCACGCCCACCAGTTCCCAGAAGATGAAGGTCTGGACCAGGTTGTCGGACAGCACAATGCCGAGCATCGAGAAGGTGAACAGCCCCAGACTCGCAAAGTACCGGGGATAGTCGCGGTCTCCGTCCATGTAGCGGGTGCTGAAGACATGGACGAGGGTCGATATTCCCGTCACGACCATCAGCATCAGGGTGGAGAGTGTATCGACGGTGAGCCCAATCTGGAGCTTCAGGCCCCCGACCGAAAGCCACGGAAGGGGCGTCGCATGGATGCCGCCCTTCGTGAATCCGAAGAGCAGGAAGAGGGAGACGCTCAGGACAAACCCCGTCGCCACCGCCCCGATGGCCATGGCGTGCGTGAGGGCCCGGCTGCGTCCGACGCCGAGGGGGATCGAGGCGGCCGAGATCAGAGGGAACAGGAGGATCACCCAGGCCAGATCCTGGGCGTTCGACGAGGCGACGACGGTGTGGGCGATGGGATCCATGGGCGGTCTAGAACCGGAGGCTGGTCAGGTCGTCGACATCCGCCGTCCGACGCTTGCGGTAGAGGGCGACGATGAGGGCCAGGCCAACGGCGACCTCGGCGGCGGCGACAGTGATGATGAAGAACACCATGACCTGTCCGTTCAGGTTCTCGTTGAACCTCGAGAAGGCCACGAGGGCGAGGTTGGCCGCGTTGAGCATCAGCTCGAGGGACATGTAGATGACGATCAGGTTGCGGCGGGCGAGGACCCCGAACAGCCCGAGGCTGAACAGGAGGGCGCTCACGACGAGATAATGATGGATGCCGGGTGTCATGGGTGGGGCGTCTCGGGTCCGATCAGGTCGTCGTGGATCACTCGGTCTCCTTTCTGCTGAGCAGGATCACGCCGACCATGCCCACCAGCAGCAGCAGGGACATCACCTCGAACGGCAGGAGGTATTGGGTGAACAGGAGGCGGCCAAGCGCCTTGGTCTCGCCAGCGAGTCCAGGGGACGAGGCCAGCGGTTTGGCAGCGGCCACGGCGCGTATCAGGATTCCCGCGATGGCGGCGACGGCGAGGGCCCCGGTGCCGATCGTCAGGATCCGGATCTGCCGCTCCTCGGACTGCCGGAGATCGAGGAGCATGATGACAAACAGGAAGAGGACCATCACCGCGCCGGCGTAGACCAGCACCTGGACCGCGGCGAGGAAGAAGGCGTGGAGCAGGATGAAGAGTCCCGCCAGCGAGACGATCGTCAGCACCAGGAACATGGCACTGGTGACCGGGTTCCGGCTGAATGGATTGGCGACGCAGAGGAACCCGAACAGGAGGGCGAGTCCTGCGAATGCGTAGAAGAGGAGGTCGGTGAGGACGGGCATGGTCTGGACGGTGTCGCGGTTCCCCTCAGATCTTGGCCACGGGGAACTCCTCCTGTTCCTGGGCCTCCTCGAGCTTGTGCTTCCATTTCTGCACGCCGGCATGGACGCCACCCAGCTGGAGGAGCTTGTCCTTGTGGTAGATCATCTCCTCGCGACTGCCGCCAGTCAGGGAGTAGTCCCTCTGGAGGAAGATCGCCTCCTCCGGACAGACCTCCTGGCAGAAGCCACAGAAGATGCAGCGGAGCATGTTGATCTCGAAATCCTCCGGCATCTTTTCCGCATTCGTGCGGTCAGCCTTCTGACCATTGGGACCTGGCGGCGTGATCTTGATCGCCTTGGGCGGGCAGACGAATTCACACAGCTGGCAGCTCACGCACTTCGTGTTGTTGTCCTGATCCTTCACCAGGTAGGGCGCCCCGCGATAGCCGTCCGGAACCACCCACCGCTCCTCCGGATATTCCATGGTCACCGGCTTGCCCTCGAGGAGGGTCTTCTTGAAGTGCTTCCACGTGACCTGCAGTCCACTGACAACCGAGGGCAGATAGGTCCGTTCGAGGGCGGACAGCGGCTTGCGTTCAACGACCTTGGTCATGGTTCGGAGGGTTCAGCGGGTGGTGAAGGCGAGGACAAGCGCGGTGGCCAGTATGTTGGCCAGCGCGATCGGGATAAAGCGGTTCCAACCGAGCGTCATCAGCTGGTCATAGCGGAACCGGGGCAGCATCCAGCGGGTCCAGATGAACAGGATCAACAGAGCCCCCATCTTGACGACGAAGCAGAGGATGTGGGCCAGACCTCCGAGGATGCCGGTCGCAGGACCGCCACCCCACGGAAACGCCCAGCCTCCGAGGAACAGTGTCACCATCATCGCTGATGCTCCGATCATGGCTGCATATTCCCCGAGGAAGAACAGGGCGAACTTCATCGAGCTGTATTCGGTGTGGTAGCCGCCCACGAGCTCGGACTCGGATTCCGGCAGATCGAATGGCAGACGGTTGGTCTCGGCAAACGCCGCGATGAGGAAGACCACGAACGCCACGGGCTGCTTCCAGATCATCCACTGGAACACATTGGCCTCCTGGTAGGCCACGACACGGCTGAGGTTGAGGTCGCCGACCACCATGAAGACCGAGATCACACTCATGCCCATGGCGATCTCATAGGAGATCATCTGGGCCGAGGAGCGAATGCCGCCGAGGAAGGGAAACTTGGAGTTCGACGCATACCCGGCGAGCACGATTCCGTAGACACCCAATGAGACGATGCCGAACGTGTAGAGGATCCCGACATTGAGGTCGGCGATGACCATCGGGTTGTCCGGGTTGCCCAGGGTCGATCCGAAGGGGATGACCGCGATGGTCATGAGCGCCGGGATCACCGAGATGGCCGGGGCGAGCCAGAAGTAGATTGCCCGCGCATGGGCCGGGGTGAAGTCCTCCTTGAGGAGGAATTTCAGGCCGTCGGCCATCGGCTGGAAGAGACCCAGCCGGACGAGGGCCGGACCGAGGATCGGAATGTAGCGGGCGAAGAACGGCGTGGCCCGGTTCGGGCCGACACGGTCCTGGATCCAGGCGGAGACCTTGCGCTCCACCAGAACGGCGTAGGCGACGAAGGTCATCACCACCCCGAAGGCGATGAGGATCTTCAACGCCGAGAAGAGGACGAACTGGATCGTCGGATCGAGGAACTTTAGCGCATCCATGGTGGTGTGGCGTCAGATCTTCACGGTGACCCCAAGATCACCCACCCTGCCCCATTCGAGGCCCTCGAAGGCTGGGATCTCGCGGGCCATCTGGTTGAACAGACCCTCGATCGAGGAGAATCCGTTCCGTCCCGACACGGCATGGACCCAGTCGTGGAGGAACTCCCACTCCGGACGCGCGTCGCCGGGGGCCTCGACAGCCTTCATGAACTTCTGCAAACGGCCCTTCGCGTTGATGAACGTCCCCCGCTTCTCGGCATGGGCACATCCTGGCAGGAGGACATGGGCGGCCTGGGTTGTCTGGTTCGGCAGGATGTCGCTGACGATCAGGGTCTCCAGCCGACGGAGCAGGTCCGTGCCGATCCCATGCTGGGTGACATCCTCACCGAAGACGATGAGGGTCCGGATGGCACCCGAAGCGATGCCCGCAGCGATCTTCGGGAGTTGGATGCCCATCTCGGTGAAGGCGATGCCGGTGAGACGCGCTCCGTTGGCGTTCGGGTTCCGATCGGCGCTGACGAGCAGCGTGTCGGGATCGCCTTCGCGGGCGATGGAATCGGTGATCGCACCCAGATGCGTCGCGAGCTTCCTGAGGAGGTAGAGCTCCTCGGTGGTCTGCCGGGCGCTGGCGATGATCGCGACCGATCCCGGGGCAGCCTTGGACAGCCGGGTCCGAACCTCGCGGTTGGCCTCGTCCCAGGTGGACGCCTTGTTGCCCACCCAGACCTCACGCAGGCGAGCCTCGCTTCCGATCCAACGGTAGTTCAGGCGGCCGGTGTCACACATCCACGGTCCGTTGACCGCGTCGTTCTCCCGCGGCTCATAGCGGTGGACCACTCCCTCTCGGGATCCGATCGTGACGTTGCAGCCGGTGGCGCAGCTGGTGCAGACACTCTTGGTCTCCTTGAGGAACCACACCCGCATCTTGAACCGGAAATCCTTGGAGGTGAGGGCTCCGACGGGGCAGAGGTCGACGGTGTTGAGGGTGTAGTTGTTGTCGAAGGCCCCCTCCTTCCACGCAGCGATCGTGTTGTAGGAACCGCGGTTCACGATGCCAAGGGCATCATCGCCCGCGATGTCCTTGCTGAACCGGATGCACCGGGTGCAAAGGATGCAGCGCTCGTCGTCCAGGACGATCCGGGGCCCCAGGTCGACCGCCTTGGGCTTGTGGACCTTCGCCTCAACGAACCGGCTCGCCGACTGGCCATGTTCCACCGAGTACTCCTGGAGCTTGCACTCGCCGGCCTGGTCGCAGATTGGACAGTCCAGCGGGTGGTTGATGAGCAGCGACTCCAGAACCGCCTCGCGCATCTGCTTGGTCGCCGGGGAACTCGGATAGAGTTCCATGCCGGGGGAGATCGGAGTCGCGCAGGCGATGGCACCGCGGGGCGTCGAGGGTTCGTAGGGGAGCACCGAGCGGGCGATCTTCGGGGTGCCGTCGGGGTTCAGGACCGGCTTGCGGTCGGGACCCATCATGGGCGTGCCAAACTCGATCAGGCACATGCGGCAGTTGCCGGCCACCGGAAGCTTCGGGTGGTAGCAGTAGTGGGGGACCTCCCCGCCGGCGATCTGGACGGCCTGGAGCATCGTGGTCGGCTCAAGCCGGCCCTGCCAGTTGGGCAGCATCTTCGGCACATCGACATCGCGGCCGTCGACCTTGATCCGGATCGTCTCGACGGGCGGGGTTGCGGTGGGAGTGGCGGTGGCGTTCGACATGGCGGATCAGGAATGCGGGACCTTGGCGGAGCCGGAGCCCCTGGCCCGTGCGGCCTCATCGGCCGCACCGCGGGCCTCGAATTCATCACGGAACTTCTTCACGAAGCTGAGCACCGGCCAGGAGGCCGCTTCTCCGAAGGCGCAGATGGTACGGCCCTGGATGTTCTGGGCGATGTGGGTGAGATAGTCGGCATCGGCCTTGCGACCCTCTCCCTGCTCCAGACGATGGAGTCCCTTGGAGAGCCAGAGTGAACCCTCGCGGCACGGGGTGCACTGGCCACAGCTCTCGTGGGCATAGAAGGCCGACAGATTGGCCAACGTATCGACCATGCTGCGCGTGTCGTCGAGGACGATGATCGCCCCCGAGCCCGACATCGTCCCGGCCCCCTGGAGGGAATCAAAATCATACGGCAGGTCCAGCAGCGGAACATCGACCTTCGTCATCTGT
This sequence comes from uncultured Verrucomicrobiota bacterium, assembly GCA_964654875.1. Classification (GTDB taxonomy): domain Bacteria; phylum Verrucomicrobiota; class Verrucomicrobiia; order Limisphaerales; family UBA9464; genus UBA9464. The sequence continues at coordinate 24,902 of CAZZKQ010000006.1, forward strand.
CCATCGGCGCCCTTGCGGTTGAGTTTGAAGACCTCGCCCGCCTTCAGGACCTTGGAGGACGAGCCACCGGGAATGATCGCCTTGAGGCTCCGGCCGGGACGGAGTCCGCCGCCGAAGTTCGGCTCGAAGATGAGTTGCCCGAGGGTGACCTTGCCAACCTCGATCTCGAAGTACCCGGGCTTCAGGACGTCGCCGCTGAGGCTGACGATGCGCGTGCCCGTGTTGTTGGGGGTCCCCAGCTTGGCATACTCCGCCGAGCCCATCGCCACGATATGCTTCACATGGCAGAGGGTCTCGACGTTGTTGACGATCGTCGGGGACATGTACAACCCGAGCACCGCTGGGAAGTAGGGGGGCTTGATCCGGGGATAGGCCCGCTTGCCCTCGAGCGATTCGATCAGGCCTGTCTCCTCGCCGCAGATGTAGGCTCCGGCCCCGCGATGCACATGGATCTCGAGGTCATAGCCAGTGCCAAGGATGTTCTTGCCCAGGAACCCCTTGGCCCGGGCCTCCTTCAGAGCCTGGTTGAGGAGCTTGGCTCCCTTGGGCATCTCGCCACGGATGTAGATGTAGGCGAGCTTCACGTCATTCGCCCAGCACGAGAGGATCATGCCCTCGACGAGCTGGTGGGGATCCTTGTGGAGGATCTGCCGGTCCTTGAACGTGCCGGGCTCGGACTCGTCGGCGTTGCAGATCAGATAGATGGGCTTCCCGCTGCGCCGGTCGACGAAGCTCCATTTGAGTCCGGCACTGAACCCGGCACCTCCGCGGCCACGCAGTCCGGATTTGAGAACCTCGTCACGGAGGACCTCCTGGGGCGACTGCACCTTGCCGTCAGGAAGGGTTCGGGCGGGCGTGGCCAACGCCTTCTTCAGCGGCTCGTATCCACCGTGGCGCTCGTAGCATTCGATGTCCGGAGTGTACCCCGGGGAATCGGCGTGCTTGAGGATGAGTTTGTACTGTTCGGGCATGGCAATGCTTGACTCAGAATCTCACCTGACTAGTTTCCGTCCGCTTCCGGCCTGCCCGATGGTGTAACGGTAGCACAGCAGACTCTGGATCTGTTTGTCATGGTTCAAATCCATGTCGGGCAGCCAA
>CAZZKQ010000007.1:0-23232 GCA_964654875.1 uncultured Verrucomicrobiota bacterium
GGTGTTCCTCTCGATATCTACGCATTTCACTGCTACACCGAGAATTCCAGTCTCCTCTGCGACCCTCGAGCAAGGAAGTCTTCAAGGCAATTTCCAAGTTGAGCCTGGAGATTTCACCCCGAACTTTCCCCACCGCCTACGCACCCTTTACGCCCAGTAAATCCGAACAACGCTTGGGACCTCTGTATTACCGCGGCTGCTGGCACAGAGTTAGCCGTCCCTTCCTCTTCCGATACTATCAGCCTGCGGTCTATTCAACCGCAGGGTTTGTTCTCGAATGACAGGGGTTTACGAGCCGAAGCCCTTCATCCCCCACGCGGCGTCGCTCCATCAGGCTTTCGCCCATTGTGAAAAATTCTCGACTGCTGCCACCCGTAGGTGTCTGGACCGTGTCTCAGTTCCAGTGTGGCTGGTCGTCCTCTCAGACCAGCTACCCGTCTTAGCCTTGGTGAGCCTTTACCTCACCAACTAGCTGATAGGCCGCGGGCTCATCGCAAAGCGTCAGGCCTTTCGGTCCCCGACTTTGAGTGCCAAGGGACTCCCCCCAGCAGTCACATCCGGCATTAGCCCACTTTTCAGCAGGTTATTCCAGGCTTCGCGGCAGATTGCCCACGTGTTACGCACCCTTGCGCCACTCCGACTCAAGTGTATTGCTACCCTTGAATCAGCGTTCGACTTGCATGTCTTATCCACGCCGCCAGCGTTCGTTCTGAGCCAGAATCAAACTCTCCGTAGAAAGTCTGTCGGCATTTTTCAGCCGATAGATTCTGTGAAATTGACAGGCTGCTTTTCAGCCGTCTTACCGTACATCGCTGCTGTCAAGGAACGACCTTTTCAGGTCTCACGAGACGACAAAAGTGCGCTCGGTCCGTTTCCGGGCCGAGGACAGATTCGCTCCCGCTTGCCGCCGTTGCTGACGACGGGAATACAACTATTCGATGAGGGACGAAGGGTCAACGGGTTTTTGAAAATTTTTTGGGGACTCATTGTTGATGACTCGTGGAAATGACTGCGGTCGCGAGGCGGCACAGGAGTCAAGGATTCAGAAAAGGCCTGTGAACAGGGCCTGGAATGCATCCCGGTCAGAGGCCGGAGTTGATCGCGCAATCCGGAGATCCCAGCCGTTGGGTTTCAAAAAAGTCTCCCCGGATCCACTCCAGGTCACTCCGGACGAAACAACAGGACCTGAAAATCTCGCGCTCCAACCCTTCGGATGAGCGAGGAGAATCGCCGCTTCGCCGGACCCAACCGAGCCGTTGTGCGCACCTCGAACGTCATGCTCTGGGTCACGAACCGATCCTGGCCCATTGCGGCTGCAGGACCCAAGAGGCGTGCGATCTCACCCACGCTGCGCGCGGGCTGATCGTCCTCGGTCCCATCGATTCCATCCTGCCCGGCGCGAATTCGGATGACCTGCTCCGCGAGGCTTTCATCACCGCCCAGCAACAGCGCCAGCACCGCTGACGGTGCTGTATTGATGTTCACTCGACCACTGGACAACGCGACGAAGACCTCGGCCAATCCCGCGCTGGAAGCCCTCGGATCACGTCTCGAAGGCTTTCTTGCATCAGAACCGCGCCCGAATTCCGTCGACCGGAAGTCCGGGCCCCAGAAGATCGATGGGCTCACCCCACGGACGAGGAGAAGTTCGCGCACGTCGTCGATCGGACCGTTTTTGGCCCGATACGGCGGGTCGAGCGACAGGTAGTGCTCGCTCTCGGCGCCGTTGCCCGCCTGTGCGAAATCGTCACGATCAATCCAGTCTGCCAGGGCACTCGTGATGACCGCGGTGTCGGTCGCGTCCGCTCCCGCCCTTGCCAGGGCTAGATCCATCAGAAGCGGATTGCGGGCTTCGCGGTTGATGTTCAGGAGGCGCTCGGTGTCGCGGATCTCGATGGAGATCTGGCCGGAGCCGAGTGGGACGTCGACCAGGGAGAGTCCCTCGAAGGGGTTGTCGGCGGATTCGAGCGGGCCCGGTCCACCCGCCCAGAACTGGTTGAGGGCATGGAATCCCCGTTCGTTTCCAACCCGATCCTGCTGCATCAGGATCCACTTGGCGTACTCGACACCGGAGCGGCCTAGCCATTCGAGCTCACCGGCGTTCGACGTGTTCATGGCCAGACGGGTCTCGACCTTCATCGAGTAGGCAAACACCGCGGCCATGCCCCCGAGGGTGAACAGGGTGAGCAACACGATGACGAGTGCCACGCCCCGCCGCCCCTGGAGGTCCTGCTTTGAAACTGGCACTCTCATCGGTTGGCAGGAGGTGGCGGTACCCCGCCCCCACCTTGGAGGTCGGCGCCGACGAGGTTGTCGGGCAATCGGACGACTCGGGTCACCAGATCGGTGGGCCGTCGAGCCATCCTGTTGGCGTTCCCGAAGCCCAGAGTGAAACGGACCGCCGGGGGAATGGCATTCGTCCTGAGCCATTCCGGAACGAATTCATTCTTCTGCCGGTCCCAGAATTCCAACTGGAAGAGGCTGACCTCCCTCGCGAGGACCAACGGCGGCGCGACCACATCAGCGTCCTCAGGAGCAAGGACCGCCTTCTGGTACAGCATCAGGTCATAGCCGGACTCCTGGGAGCGCTCAACCTGAAGAGTGACCCTCCTCTGGAACTGACCCTGGAAGTAACCGCTCCCGGGAAACGAGTCCGGCAGGGTGGCGACAAAGCTCAGCGCGGCGAAATCTCCGCTCGTGTCGGCCACGAACGCATACAGCGCGGCATTCGCCTGGAAGAGCTGGGCGGCCCCGAGGGCACTCTCCATCGACTGCACCGCGAGCCTCGTGCGCTGGTTCTCGGCCGTGAGCCGCAATGCCTTGTCGGTACTCTGAACGATGATCCGCCAGGTTCCGAACAAGGAGGCGAGGATGATCGAGAAGACAAAGGTGGCGACGAGGACCTCAATCAGGGTGAATCCCAGCCGTGGTCCTGGTCCGCTTCTGTAGGATGAGGGCTTCATCGTCCCACCCTCTGCACGGAGCCAGGACGGTAGAAGAATACCGAGAGATCGGATCCCGAACCTGTGGGATCCGAGGCTGAAAAGACCCGGAAGTTGGCCTGGAACAGCCCGTTCGTGCCCGCCTCGACCACCTCGCTCATCCATCGGTCACCCGGGCTGGCATCGCCAAAGTCCCCGGAATCCCGAACCTCCTCGAGTTGGTTGCTGAGGGAGAGCATGGCCGCGAGGCTGCCGGCATCCATCGGGACGCGGTTGAGGACCCGCGCCGCCTTGAGGCCGTTGGAACAGATCAGGAGAATGCCAGCCAGACCGACGGCGAGTATTGCGGAGGCGACGACGACCTCTACCAGCGTGAAGGCCATCCGCCCAACCGGCGGTCGGCTTGGGGGGCGGGGCGGGATTTTCACTGGAGACCCTCCACGATCGTTTGGCCTGTCATGATGTCGAGCGACACCCGACGGACACCCCTGCGCAGCCACTGTAGTTCCGCGACGAGGGCATCGCTCGTCCCGTTCGGGAAGAACCGGATCACTGCCGCATCCGACGTCATCATGTCCCGTCCGTTGACCACCAGCTGACGAAACGCGACCTCGTCATCGATCCGAGTCACCTCGGACAGGAGGTCAGATCCGCCACCGGGGCCCTCCGACGGCCCGGCAGGGTCCTCCGAGCGGCCTGCACGGGACCGGGACATGGGCGAGTCGGGCACGGGTTCAACACCCAACGCACCACCGTTCTCGAAGATGACGAGCTGCATCGGACGGTCCTTCAGGATGGCCTTGAGGCGGGCGTCGCGACAGCCGTCCACGAGTGCGTTCACCGCGCGTACGAGGGGATCCTTCCGGACCCCACGGGCGAACGGGATCGCCGTCATCATGAGCACCGCGGCGAGGGCGGCGGCGACGAGAAGCTCGATCAGTGTGAACCCTCCACGGCAACCCCTTCCGGGGTGCGATCCAAGGGCTGGAGGTTCGCTCCGCATCCGAGTCAGCGCTGGAGGTTCTGCGTGATCGCGAACATCGCCGACATGACGCTCATGAGAAGGAAGCCGACGATCACGGCGATCCCCACGATCATGACGGGCTCGATGAGGTTGGTCATGGCGCGGAGGCCGAGCGTCAGTTCCCGCTCGTAGGTGTCGGCCACGTTCTCGAGGGCACCCGGAATGTCGCCGGTCTCCTCACCGATGCGGAGGAGGTCGATCATCAGCTGGGGGAAGATGCCCGACTTGGCGAGCGGCTGGGCCAGCGTCTTGCCATCGGTGACCGCTTCCCGCGTCTGCGCGATGGCGGCGCCCACGATGACGTTGGGAAGAACCTGTTCCGTGATGCGGAGGGCCTCGAGGACCGGCACCCCATTCTTGAGCAGGGTTCCGAGGGTCCTCGCGAACTGTCCGAACAGGTTCAGTCGAACGACCTTGCCGAAGATCGGCGCATCGAGCTTGAGCCGGTCGATCGCCCTCCTCCCGGACTCGGTGGCCCGGAACCTCACAAAGACAAGGCCGACACCCATGGCCACGAGGATCAAGAGCCACCACCAGTGGGTCAGGAACCGGCTCGTGTTGATGAGGATCCGGGTCATGGTCGGCAGCTCGAAGCCTTGGATGCTCTCGAAGAGGTTCATGAACTTCGGCAGCAGGGCCGTCATGAAGAAGATGACGAGCCCCACACCCACACAGAGGACGATGACGGGATAGATCATCGCGGATTTGAATTTGGCCTGGACGTCGGCAAACCGCTCGAAATGGTCGGCCTGACGTCGGAGCACCTCCTCGAGGGCTCCGCTTTTTTCACCGGCGCGCACCATGTTGACAACCAGCGGCGGGAAGATGTTTCCCTGGCGCCCCATGGCATCCGACAGGCTGCGGCCCTCGGTGACATCCTGCTTCAGCTGCTTGGCGACCTCGGCAGGGATGCCCTTGGTGCTGAGGCTGCTCATCGACTGCAGGGCCATGGTGAGCGGCATGCCAGCCCGGAGCAGGTTGGCCAACTGCTGGGTGAAGGTGGCGAGCTCCTGAAGCTTTGGCTTGCGGCGTCGCTTCAGCTGGGCACGAAAGCTGGCGGGCAGGATCGCGCTCCAGCGGGAACCCGACGATTCCCCGGGCGTTGGGGGTGTCTTGGCAGCAGCGCCCTTGGCTGCCGTGAGGGACATCGGGAAGAGGCCCTGTCGTTCCAGTTGAACGACAGCCGCGGAACGGTCGACCACGTCGAGGACACCCTCGACCAATCCTCCGGTCCGACGTCTGGCCTTGTACTGGAACTGTGGCATGCGGCCTTCCTGAATACCCGGCCGACCTTGAAAGTTCCATACTGCGCATCGCGGCGGATCCGGTTCCTCCCTCTCGGAAGGAACAGAAACCGATGCCTTGGCAACGAGTGCCCCGGCGGCCAACACTGGAAACGGTACGGATACCGGGGCCGCAGGCATGCGAGACCTGCAGCGCCGCGATGCCGATGTCATTTCGAGCCGTGAAAACCCTGCTTTACCTCCCAATCGTGTTCCTGGCCGTTTCGGGCTGTCATCCCAAGAAGGTGGCACCAGCTCCCGTGCCTCCAACCGTCCTGGTCACACCATTGGTCGTGAGCAACGTGCCCATCTTCAGGAACTGGGTGGGCACCCTCGACAGCGAGGTCAACGCGACGATATCGGCCCAGGTCAGCGGCTATCTGGTTTCCCGCAACTACAGGGAGGGGAGCACCGTCACCAACGGGCAGGTGCTCTTCCAGATCAACCCGGCACCTTTCGAGGCCATCCTGGCTCAAGCCAAGGCCCAGCTTGTCGAGGCCAAGGCACGCAAGGGACGGACCGCTCTCGATGTTGAGCGCTACACCCCGCTGGCTGCGCTTCAGGCGATCAGCCAGCAGGAACTCGACAATGCGATCCAGGCCGACCTGGCAGCCTCGGGCGCCGTGCAAAATGCCGAGGCCCAGGTCCGCCAGGCGGAAATCAACCTCGGATTCACAACGATTCGGTCGCCCATCGACGGCATTGCAGGACTCGCCAGCGTGACCCAGGCCCAGGTGGGGAATCTCGTCGGGCCCAGCACGGGTCCATTGACCACCGTGACGAAGGTGAACCCGATCCGCGCCTACTTCTCCGTCTCCCAGAACCTGATCACACGCCTTCAGGAACAGGCCATCGCAGAGGGACGCCAACGCCGGGCCGCCGATACCGGGAACGCCCCCAACTCCAGTCGCCCACTCGAGCTCACCCTTGCCTCGGGAAAAGTCTATCCGAGCCCCGGAAAGGTCATCTTCGGGAACAACCAAGTCGACGAGAAGACCGGTACGGTCACGGTCGTGGGTGAGTTTCCCAACCCGGACGGGCTCCTGCTCCCAGGAATGTTCGTCCGAATCCGCGGTCTGATCGGCACCCTGACCAACGCCTTGGTCATCCCTCAACGGGCCGTCACCGACATCCAGGGACGTTCCATGGTCGCGGTGGTCGGCACGGACAACAAGGTCAGCATCCGTCAGGCAACACCTGGTGAACGGATAGGATCCAGCTGGGTGGTCGAGGGGAATCTCAAGGCCGGGGAGAGCATCGTGGCCGAGGGTCTCCAGAAGCTCCGGGAGGGCCAGGTGGTAATGCCCCAGCCCTACGTGGCCGAGAAGGCCGCACCGTCCTTCAGCCGTTGAACCCACCGGCGCCGCACCCCGATAACCAGGACCATGTCCAAGTTCTTCATCAACCGACCCATCGTGGCGATGGTCATCTCCATCCTCATGGTGCTGGTCGGCTCCGTGGCGATGCTAAGCCTTCCCGTCGCCCAGTTCCCCAACATCGCGGACCCCCAGATCCAGGTGAAGGCCACCTACCCGGGTGCCGACGCCCTCACGGTCCAGCAATCCGTCGCCGTTCCCATCGAGCAGCAGATGTCAGGGGTCGACAACATGGAGTACATGTACTCCCTGAACGCGGCAAACGGGTCGATGAGCCTGACCGTCGACTTCAACGTCAAGACCGACCCGAACACCGATCAGATCCTCTCGCAGATGAGGCAGTCCCAGGCGGCGTCCCAGCTGCCGAACTCCGTCAATGCCCAAGGCGTGACCGTCCAGAAGTCGACGTCGTCCCCCCTGATCATGTTTGCGCTGTATTCCCCCAACAACACGTACGATGGGGTGTTCCTGGCGAACTACGCGGTCATCAATCTGAACGACCGGATGACCCGCGTCCCGGGCATAGCGAGCGTCACGGTATTCGGCGCGGGTGACTATGCCATCCGGCTCTGGGTCCGACCCGACCGTCTGGCCCAGATGGGCATCACGGTCCCCGAAATCATTGCGGCGATCCGGGCACAGAATGAGGTCAACCCAGCGGGTCAGGTCGGCGGGGAACCAGTCCCCCCGGGACAGGAGTTCACGTATTCCGTCCGGGCCCAGGGGCGCCTCTCCACCCCGGAGGAATTCGAACAGATCGTCCTCCGTGCCGCCCCCGGGGGCGCCTTTGTCCGGGTCCGTGACGTCGCACGGGTCGAACTCGGTGCCCAGAACTACACCACAGTGTCCCGGCTCAATGGGCGCCCCACGGCCCTCGTCGCCCTCTACCAGCTGCCCGACTCCAATGCGGTCGATGCGGCCCGTGGGGCGCGTGAGCTCATGGAGGAGGCGAAGAAGAGCTTCCCGCCCGACATGGACTACGTCGTTGCCCTCGACACGACCTTGGCCGTCACCGAGGGCATGCAGGAAATCGTCCAGACCCTCTTTGAGGCCATCGTCCTCGTCATCATCGTCGTCTTCCTCTTCCTCCAAGGCTGGCGGGCCACCCTGATCCCGCTCCTGGCCGTCCCCGTGTCGCTCATCGGCACCTTCGCACTCTTCCCCCTGTTCGGGTTCTCCATTAACACCCTGTCCCTGTTCGGCCTCGTGCTGGCCATTGGACTGGTGGTCGATGACGCCATCGTCGTGGTCGAGGCGGTGGAACACCATATCGAGCATGGGCTATCGCCTCGGGATGCAGCTCTGAAGGCGATGGAGGAGGTGTCCGGCCCGGTCATCGCGATCGCGATCATCCTGGGCGCGGTGTTCGTCCCCACCGCATTCATCCCCGGGATCACCGGGCGGATGTATCAGCAGTTCGCTGTGACGATCGCCGTCTCGGTCGCCATCTCGGCCTTCAACGCCCTGACGCTGTCACCCGCACTCTCGGCCTTGCTGCTCCGTCCCAAGGTCCGGGGTACCGGCCCCCTCCAGCGCTTCTACGACGGTTTCAACCGCGTGTTCGGCAGGATTACCGACGGCTATGTCGGCGTGTGCCGGGTGCTCATCCACAAAAGCGCCATCGCGGTCCTCCTTCTCGCGGGCGTCGGCGCCTTGGGCGGCGTCTTCGGCCGGGCCATTCCGACGAGCTTCCTGCCGGACGAGGACCAGGGCTATCTGTTCGCCGGACTCCAGCTCCCGAACGCGTCCTCGCTCCAGCGCACGGACGCCGTCGTCCGGCAGGCAGAGGAGATTCTGAAGAACACCCCTGGGATCAAATACTACTCATCGGTGGTCGGCTTCAGCCTCCTGAGCGGCGTCAACAACACCTACAGCGCCTTCTTCTTCATCACGCTTGAGGAATGGGCGAAGCGGAAGAAGCCCGACGAGCAGTACTCCGCGATCAGCGCCCACATCAACCGGGAGTTCGCCAAGATCCCAGAAGCCATCGGCTTCGCCTTCTCCCCCCCCGCGATTCCTGGAGTTGGTTCCTCCGGAGGGGTGACCTTCATCCTAGAGGACCACACCGGCGGGGATCTCCTCGCGCCGAACCTGCCCAAGTTCATGGCCGCGGCGGCCAAGCGCCCCGAACTGGCCAGTGTCTTTACCACCGCCCTCCTGTCGGTCCCGCAGATCTACGTCGACGTCAACCGGGACCAGGCGCTCCAGCAAGGGGTCGAGCTGGCCGACATCTACACCACGATGCAGTGCTTCATGGGTGGTGCCTTCGTGAACTACTACAACCAGTTCGGCCGTCAGTGGCAGGTCTACGTCCAGGCCGAGGGCGACTACCGGACGCGCATCGAGAACCTGGGAATGTTCTATGTGCTGAACCGGAACGGGAACAAGGTGCCCCTTGAAGCGCTGACCTCCACCCGCCGCATCGAGGGGCCGGAGTTCACCATGCGGTTCAACCTGCACGAGGCGGCCCAGATCAATGCCTCACCCGCTGCGGGGGTGAGCACTGCCCAGGCAATGCAGGCGCTCGAGGAGGTGTTCCGGGAGACGATGCCGCAGGGCATGGGCTACAACTACATGGGCATGAGCTACCAGGAGAAGAAGGCCCAGCAGGGGGTCTCCCCGGTGGCGATCTTCGGGTTCTCACTGCTCTGCGTCTTCCTGATCCTCGCGGCCCAGTACGAGAGCTGGTCACTGCCCTTCTCGGTCCTGATGTGCACGCCGATCGCGGTCGCCGGTGCCTTTGCCGGCATTCTGGTGGGCCACTACGAGAACAACGTGTATGCCCAGATCGGGCTCGTGATGCTGATCGGTCTCTCGGCGAAGAACGCCATCCTGATCGTGGAGTTCGCCAAGATGGGCTACGAGGAGGGCAAATCGCTGATCGAAGCCTCCTTGGAGAGCGCACGACTCCGCCTGCGCCCCATCTTGATGACGAGCTTCGCCTTCATCCTGGGCTGCGTGCCTCTCGCGAAGGCCAGCGGTGCCGGGGCGCTGTCCCGACAGGTCATGGGATTCACCGTGATCGGCGGCATGCTGGCTGCCAGTTTTGTCGCCATCTTCCTCATCCCGGTGGCCTTCTATCTCGTCGAGAAATTGAGCTCGGGCGGACATGGCAAAGCCCCAATCCCACCCGCAGCCGATCCCTCCAAGGCCCATGGATGAAACCGCACCCATGAACCGCATCCACTCCCACTCTTCCGGCTCCCAGACCCGCCTGGGATCCTGGGCGGCCACCATGCTGGTCCTCTTGGCGCTGGCAGGATGCGCGATGGGACCGGACTACAGGCGCCCGGAGACGTCCCTACCCAAGACTTTCCGGGGCACCTCCACCCCGGGAACCAACTCCGTCGCGGACCTCCCGTGGTGGACCCTGTTCCGGGATCCAGTCCTCGTCGACCTCGTCGGGGTCGCAATGACCAACAACTACGATCTGAAGCGGATCGTGGCCCAGGTGGAGCAGGCGCGTCAGCAGATCACCGTGGCCCGATCCCCGCTGTTCCCCCAGCTGGGCTATCAGGGACTCCTCGGCCGGGGACAGAACGCCGTCGCGGGCGTTCCATCCCCATCCTCAGGACAGACGCTCACGACGCCCATGGCGCTCGGGAACCTGTCGTGGGAACTGGATGTCTGGGGGCAGATCCGGCGCATGACCGAGGCAGCCCGGGCCCAGTATCTGGCGACGCAGGCCGGGCAGCGGAATCTGAGGCTCATGATCACGTGCGACGTGGCCACGGCCTATCTGGAGCTCCTGACCCTCGACGCGCAGCTGGCCATCCTCAGGAACGCCACCAACGCCTACGCCGGCACCCTCAAAATCTTCCAGGACCGGCTGGCCGGCGGTGTGGCGTCCCGCCTCGAGACGGACCGCGCCTCCGCCGCGCTCGCCAAGGCCGCCGCATCGGTCCCCGAGTGGGAGCGGCGCATCGTCGTTGCCGAAAACGCCATCAACCTCCTCCTCGGACGCCCTCCCGGAACCATTCCACGCGGCACGTTGGCCGTTGGCGAACAGACCGACTTCGGACCCGAGGTCCCAGCCGGACTGACCAGCGATCTCCTGAGTCGTCGTCCCGACATCGCGCTCGCAGAACAGGATCTGGTTGCGGCCAACGCGATGGTGGGCGCCAACAAGGCCCAGTTCTTCCCAACAATCAGCCTGACTGCCGCCCTCGGACAGGGGAGTACCGCTCTGGACACGTTCACCGCCGGCTCGTCACGCGTGTGGTCCGCCGCCGCTGGGCTGACGGGTCCGATCTTCCAGGGTGGCCGCATCCGGGCGCAATACAGGGCCGCCAAAGCGGCATTTGAGGCCGCAGTCGCCCAGTATGACCAGTCGATCCTCACGGCACTCCGGGAAGTGTCCAACGCGCTGACAGCCCGCCAGAAATACATCGAGGTCCGACGCCAGGAGGAGAAGGCGGTCGACGCACTCGAATCCGCCGTGACCATCTCGACCGAGCGCTATCTCAACGGCAAGGCCAGCTACTTCGAGGTCCTCGAGGCCCAGCAACAGCTGTACCCGACCCAATCGGACCTTGCCGAGGCGCGGTTCGCTGAGGCCAATGCCGTGGTGAACCTGTACCGCGCCCTCGGGGGCGGATGGAACCTCACCAACAATCCGACATGGACGCGGCCCTAGGAACCGGCAACTTTCGCCAGCAGATGGTGTTGCAAGGAACCAAGATGCGGTCCGCTGTCCAGCGATGGGGGTCGGCGCTCCTCGGAGCGTCCTTGGTCGGGTGCGTCGTCCAGACGACGATCGCCGCTGACAACCCGTACCTGTCCCTCACCAACCGGAACGCGTTCGGCATCAAGCCGCCTCCGCCTCCTCCTGAGCCAGCACCTCCGCCGCCGCCCCCTCCATCCCCGCCTCCAAACGTGTTCCTCACCGGAGTCTCCTTTTCCGGCGGCATCAAGAAGGCCTACTTCGCCATCAACCGACCGGGGGGAAAGCAGCCCGATTACGAGACCCTTCAGGAGGGCGAGGAGTTCGAGGACATCAGGGTTCTCGAAATCGATGCCCCGGCAGGCCGTGTCAAGACGCAGATCGCGGGCAAGGACGTGACACTGAGCTTCGCGGAGAATGGACTGAAGGCCACAGGTGGCAGTCCCGTCGCCCCCGGCGGCGTCCCGCCCAAGAATCCCAACGTCCCAGTGCCAGCAGCTCCCGTCCCGGCACCCAGCCTCGTCGGCAATAGCGGAGGAGGACCCGTCGTGATCGGACGCGGCGGTTCCGCGGCAAACAATCCCGCTGGGGGGCAACCCATGGTGCAACCCATCGTGCAGCCCTACATCAATGGCGGCGGAAATGCGGTGCCCTTGAACGTCATCCAGGACAACGCCGGCGGCTTCACTCCGGCACAACCGATCCAGACTGCGCCGGTGTTTCAACCGGTCGATTCCGGCGGCCGCATCCCCCCGCCGCCCCTGCCCCCGCCAACCCGCAATACCCCTTGAGCGCAACGCGCTCCAGGACGCAGCCCCGATTCAGACCACTTCGGGTTCCCCGATGACTGTGGTGTTGTCCCGGGACTGGACTCCCTTCGAAGTCAGGCTTTCCTCCGGAGAGGCATATCCTGGAATGATCCGATCCAACTGCGGTTGGGTCGCACCGAGGTGGTCCCGGATGATCCTGCCCAGCACGGAGCGGTAGTCCGTGTTGCGCTGCAAATACCTTCCCGAAGCGCGGAACATCGAGCCTGTCGGGCCGGTCACCCACGGGACCACACGGTCTCCCTCACCGCCACAGTTCCAGACACCCGTCCGCTTCACCCCACCCAAAGCGTCAGGCTCGTAGCCACGGACCCCGCCGCCCGCCACCATCATGACACTCGCCTCGGCATGGTCGGTGCCGCCATCAGAATTCTCGATGCTGGTGCGGCCAAACTCCGAGAGCGTGACCACGACCAGGTCGTCCCAGTGGCACTTGTTGGAGTATTTCGTGAAGTACTTCTGGAGCGCATACATCGTCCAACCGACCCGTCGGAGGAGACCCGCATGGCTGCCAGTGTGGGGTCCAAGACCTGCCGCCGTATTCTTGTCGTCGACCTGGTCGCTATGGGTATCCCAGCCGTCGAGCGAGACACCTGAGACGATGGCATCGGTGTTGTTCAGGAGGATCGACGCTGTCTTCAGTCGGGTGAAGTAGTCGTAGGACGAGGTGGGGACGACGTACTTGTCGGTCCGGTTCCCCGTCGTGCGTTTCCAGCCCCCGTTCTTGTCGTTGGTGGTCGGAAAAAGAAAATAGCCGCCCGCATTCGCGTCGGCCCAGTCGGTGTCACCGTCCGTCGCCACATCATCCCGGAACGTATTGTCCGCCTCGGCGAACTTGAGGTCCGCGAACAGGTCGAATGTTCCGCTGAGATTGCGATACTGTAGCTCGAGCAGATCACGATCCCGCTTCCCGGCGAAGCGGGCCCGGTCTGCCGACTCCAGCGCCGTTGCTAGCTTTTCTGTTGCAGCGGGGCTGTTCGGGATGGACAGCAGCCCATAGCGGGTCGGGTCGCCGATGTTCATCATGGCCGCCTTGGACCCACGGAGGATCATCGGCAACGAGGTCCCAACCGTGACACCCGTCAGAGGCGAGGTGTTGGCCAGACCCGACTCGAGCATCGCCCGATACAGCAGACCATCCTTGGCACCGGAACTGGAGGGCGCCCCGGTCTCCCAATAGGCCTGCGAATCGAAATGGGACCGGGATTGTCGCGGATAGCCAACCCGATGGATCAGGGCGAGATCGCCAGCGTTATAGACCGGGGACAGGAACTTGAGGGAAGGATGTAGCCCGGCGAAGCCATTGCCCAAGGAGAGACTATAGGGATGGGCATAGATCCCTGACGCAGTCCCGGACTCTGGAAAGATCGCCGGCCCAATCCGGGCCGCCGGCTGCAGGGGATCGTCGGGGATGGCGAGGTTGGGACGGCTGGTGGAGTAGGCTGGGTCCCCGACCGGGATCACGGTGTTCAGTCCGTCGTTGGCGCCGCGTAGGAAGACAAAGAGGAGCTTGCGGACCCGACCATTCGGTCCGGGGCGGCCGATGGAACCCTCCGCCAACGCCCTCTGGAGGACCAGCGGGACATCGGTGAGAGAGGCCAGTGCGGCACCCAGCCCCATTCGGGTGGCGTGGGACAGGAAGGATCTCCGACTCAGGATGTTCATGGGCAAAATGGGGTCATTGCTCCTGGAATCGCTGGGTGGACATCAACAGCGCCGCGGCACCTCGGAGCCGCTGGTCATGGGCGGTCGAACCGACGGTCAATGAACCGAGCGGCGAGGCCGTACCACCGTCGGTCGTGTCGAGGAATACGACCGCCACCTTCCGATAGGCCTCGAGGTTGGCTTTTCCCTCGGCGGGAAAGAGCATCTGAAGTAGGGCATCGGCCACACGCCCGGAATCCCGGACACCATCGGTTCCAAGCCTCGACTGGAGAACACCGAGGAGATTCACCCTCGTGTTCGCACCTGCATCGTCCTTTCCCGTCATCCCAGCCGGCATGAGCGCAGAGGTGACGAACCGCAGGCGCTCCGCGAGCGTGCCGGCACTGACCCAACCCCCTGCATCCTCGGGGTATCCATCGGGCTCAACCCGGTCGAACAACCGCATCCGACCCGCCCGATTCATGAAATTGTACAGGGCATAGCCATCAGTCTCCGCGGAGAAGGACCCATCCGCCAACGGCACCCGCAGCGCTCGGATCGTGCTCACCGCGAACTCCAGGGGGGTCTTCACCTTCTGCAGCGAGCCCCCGTTCCCTCGGAACAGGTCCGACCGGAGGATGGTCTCGAGGATGGGCCTCAGCTGCCCCTTGGGCGTCGACGTCTCCCAGACCGTCATGCACCGGTGGATCAGCTCCTCCTCGGGCGAGGTCTCGGCATCGGTGAAGTCGTACCCATGGGCGAACCCGTCGTGGACCAGCAACCGACACAGCTTCACACAGAGGAACTCCTGGGTGAACGGTTGGTCAGCCATGTGACGCAAGGTGTCATAGCCGTCCTGCATACCCGCATTCCCTGAACGCGCCGGAAGGGTCAGCGAATAGTCCCGCCCCGCCCACGGAGGACCAAACCGGGCCGGGACCTTCTTTCCCCCGAGCC
The DNA here is from genome assembly GCA_964654875.1 of uncultured Verrucomicrobiota bacterium. GTDB lineage: Bacteria > Verrucomicrobiota > Verrucomicrobiia > Limisphaerales > UBA9464 > UBA9464. The sequence continues at coordinate 14,717 of CAZZKQ010000007.1, forward strand.
GAGCACCACTCGCATCCCAGTCATAGAACAGGTGCTTAGCCGCGTTGTTGTGCCGGTCCGTCCGGTACTTGAAACCCCACACGCCGACCACATTGGTGTTCGAATTGAGGGCGCTGCCGGTGACCGCGGGGTTGACGTAATTGGTGCTCCGCGCCGCCAGCGGGTTGAACTCGTTGGCGGCGTCCAACAATTCAATGCGCCACCCCGTCCAGACCCGAGAGATCTGCACGATGTCCTGCTGGTCGTAGCCGTTGTCGACCCCGAAACAGAACAGCTCACAGAGCTCCCGGGCATAGTTCTCATTCGCCACGTAGGTGCCGTCACCCCGCGACGTGACCGTGTCCAGGTAGACGATCATCGCCGGGCTCTCGGCGCTGATCCTCAGGAGGTCATGGAAGGTGACACCGGGCTTCAGAAGCGCCTCCCGCCAGCGCTGGTTCTCGACGAATTCTGTTCGGACCGCGAGACGCTCAGGATCCGGCGCGTCATAGCCCCGCGCGTCGAAATAATCCTTCGTCTTGGTGAACTCGGTGACGAAGTGGTTTTCGAGGAACTGCCGAAGAACCTCCTGGAGCTGTCGGGGCGACTGCACCGCCCGCAACACATGCCACGCGCGCAGGTCCGCGAGCGTCGCTTGTGCCGCTTTCAGCTTGCCGAACAAAGGTGCCGGATTGTTCTGACTCCCACTCAGATCATGGGTGCTGGCGATCCCACTCCCGGAAAGGCGGATCGTCAGGCGAGCCGGCTGGTCCGAGGTCCAATACCAATAGCTCAGGGTATAGGTCTGGGAGGCACTGAGGGAGGGTGTAATGGTCTGGAAAATCGAAGAGGCCTGAGTCTCCCCCGCCTCGGTGGACACCAGGTGCAACGAGGCGTCCCCAGAATGGACGATCGAAGCGCTTCGGGCGGAGCTGACAAGGTTCGAGGACAACGTCCAGTCCGCGGCCATCGACGACTCGAAGTCCCCATTCCGGAGCAGGTTCGGCTTGGACCCGTCATCTCCCAAACCCGCCACCAGCCGGATGTCGTCAAGGTAGGCATCCCCGGCGCCATCCATGTACAGGTAGAGCTTCGAAGAGCTCCCTGTTCCCGTCACCACGACCTTCTGCCATCGCGGCGAGGCATCCACGACATCCAGGGTCTCCGGAACCCCATCGGCCATGATCTGTTCCTGGAGGTAGGCCTCCGGACCGATCCGACGGACCCGATCGAGTTCATCCGGAGTCGGACCATAGGCGATCCGATGGAGCAGCGTCGTGCCCCAGAGAATCTCAGCATCGAGCGGACGCATCTGGAGCCGGTAGAACCCGAAGGGTTCGGATCCCAGGGAAACCGTCCATTGGAACTCCGAGGGCGCCACTGGTACGGGCTGGAACGGAAGTCCGATACCACCGCTCAGCTCAAGCTCGTAGGCCTCGGTGGCCGGTTGCGGCTCAAAACGAAGCCCCAGCCTCTCGAGCCCCCCCGCCGTCTGGAGGGCACCCTGGAGGATGGGGGCGCTAGGATCAGCCGACAGGCCGACAATCGATGCCATCGCCATGAAGAACCCAAACAGGCTCCGGGATGGATGCTGATGCGTGTTCATCTGTCTCTAGGGCTTCCTCCACTTAGCAGCTTCAAGGCCGGTTTTCAAAGGCTACCAGATCGAGCACGCCGCTCAGAGCAACCCCCGTTCCTCGAGTTCATCCTCCTCCAAACCCAGATAGTGGCCAAACTCATGGATGTAGGTGATCCGAACCTCCTTCTGGAACACCTCGGGATCCTCCACCGCGAAATCCCAGAGGTTTTCAAGGAAGAGCAGGATCTGGAGCGGAGCCCCGGAGGTGTGGGCCTCCCCGACCGGATCGCCCACGAACATGCCGAGAAGATCCGGTTCCCAGCCGTCCCCAAGGAGCGCCTCACTTGGGTAGGACTCATAGGTGACCGGCACCTCGAGGGCATGCCGCCGCAGGTCGTCCGGGAGGGTCTCCACCACCCGGGAAACCTCGTCCTGTGCGATTTGGAGCAGATTCTTCCAATGGTCCTGGTCGGACAACACCGACCGATACGGGACCCGAAATCCCTCGTTCCGGTCGACAGGAATCCTCCGGAACCATTGCTCTGAGCCCCATCACGGCGGTGGGATCCGGGCGCCGTATCGGTTCAGGATCCAAAAAACGTTTTGACGCCCCGGAAAACGCATCGGTAGTTTCCCGGCCCTCAAGAGCGTTCCAGAGTAGCTCAATGGTAGAGCAATCGGCTGTTAACCGATCGGTTGTAGGTTCGAGTCCTACCTCTGGAGCCATCTTCCCCTCCCCCGGCAGTTTTTTCACCGACCCCTCCCCGGCAGATTCTTCCTGGAGACACTGGATTTCGGTCCTTTCGTCTGTAGGTAGACCACCATCCCCCTCCGGCCTGTTCGTCGCGGGGTGTCATGGTCGGCGATTCGGCAACACTCCTTCTGGTGGCGATCCGCAGCGGCATCCGGCTGTCGGGGCAGATCCGTCTCGCCCACGTGGATGCCACGCGGCGACGCGAACTCATCCTCCCCCTTCCACGATTCGAGACGCGGACCGACTGGCGTGAGGCGGTCGAGTTCTTCACGACCCCGGGCTTGGGAACGGGCTACGCCGCCACGGACTCCCATCTGCAGAGGTTGTTGGCCAGGGCCCGTGACGACCGTCTGAGCGAGGAAGACCGGTCGGAACTGGACCACCTCCATTCCGAATACGCCTTCCTGAAGACCGCCGAGGAGCTCGGGCAGGACTGGGGCGACGGATCCCGGGTGGATCCAGTGGACCTGGCAGCCCTCTTCGCGGTCCGACAGTGGCAACGGCGCTCTCTCGACCCCTCACCCACGGTCCTGCAGCGCCTCGCGGGGGTGCTCTGGGAGATGGGGGTCGACTACGCGAGCCACCAGCCCGACCGGTTCCCGCTCCACGGCCCTCTGCCCCGCCACCTGCTGGCCTTCTTCAGAGGCCTGGATGAATCGAACGACTTACCCGACCCCTGGCTTTCCGAACTGGTCCCACGCCTGTTCCAAGCCGTCTCCGAACCCGCCTTCACATCCCAGGGCCATGCCACGGGCCTGAAGAGATCTGAGACCCTCCAGCAGCTGACCGCCGGTATTCTCAAGGTGGTCAGTCGCCATGTGTTTCCTGCAGGAAACACAGGTGCGAATCCCGTCGAGGACCTCGCCAGACAGGATCGAATTGCCGACTGGGGGGAACACCTGATGCGACAGGTCGTTCATTGGATCACCAGTGACGTTCCAACCGGTTCCAACGAGTCTGACATCCGGTCCACCATGGGGGATTTCGCGGATTTGCCGAGGGTGGCCCTCAACCTTCTCGAGACCGTCGTGTCCGACCCCGACCGGTTCGACCGGGCCCTCGGCTCGGGTTCCCTCACCGCGCTGCTTCGGGCGGGGGTCCGACTGGTCGGGGACCATCCCTCGCTCTCCGAAGAGGGTGCGACTGGGATTCCCGAACTCCTCAAGCGTCTTGCAGACCGGCTGGAAACCCTCCCCCACCCTCGAGCCTCGCACCTCCTCCCAACGCTGGCCGAGCGGATCCTCAGCCACGCCACTTCAGATCCCGACCGTCTCTGGCCCGCCCATTCTGGAACCTTGGCCGCCTCGCCCCTGGTCACCATCACCGAACGGATTCTGACACTCCTCTTTCAGGAGAAGACCGACGCCGGGCCAATTCCCCGGTTCCGCCCTTCCGACCTGGTTTCCATCGTGGACCAGGTCCTGACCCGGTGCGTGGACTCCCCGGACGTGTGGCTTCAGCCCAACGGCTCACCCACGGAGACGCTTCCGCTCGGGATTCGACGCTGGATCGACGTACTCGCCGATTCCCACAGGGGACGAAACGCTCCAGCACAGGCCCTCCAGGTCCTCGACAACGTGCTCGACGCCTTGGAAGGCAAAACAAAATCGGCCGCCCAGAATTCCAGGCGGATCCAAACCCGCCGATCGGCTCAGACCCGCCGGCCACTCCGGAACAAGACGACCCCTCCATGACGTCCATGCTGGTATCTCGATCCACGCAGGCCGTGTCGAAAACCCCCTTCCGGTCGCGGCTCCTGGTCATCGCCTTCGGCGTCCTGCTGCTGACCGGATGCCAGTCGACCAACCGGCTTCGTGAAGCCCAGGCCGCCTTCAGCGAAGCGGCCCGTACGGACAACCACCTCCTGCTGGCGGCTCTCCTCGATCGCCCTGGATCCCCGCCCAACACCCTGAACAGCCAGGCATTCCCGGGATCGGCAGGCGATCAGGATCTCCTGTCCGTCAGCGCCACCCGTGCAGGTTATGCCGCTGCGCTGCTGAGCCTGCGACAGCTGACCCCACGGGAGACCGCCCAGCTGAAGTCGGATCGACTCTGGGGAACCGCCCTGACCCTTCGGGCCCTCGCCCAATGGCGTCTGGGCCAGTTCGAGGAAGCGCTGCGAACTGTCCACACGGCCGAGGCGCTCCCCAGCGAACAGCTCCACCCCAGGGACCTGACCCTGTTGGAAATCCTGCCGGCCCTCGTGGCCATCGACCATGCCGACGCCTGGGTGACGTCCTCCTCCGAGGAATCCCACCCGGGCAGTTCGAGGCTCGAAACCTGGAGACGACGACTCGTCAGTCCGGGCATGGATCCACGGTCGGCCGACGACCGGCTCGACCAGGCCCTGGGTCGGACTGGAGCGGATGGCTCCCTGCGCCTGTACCTCCTGATGTGCCGCCTAGCCGCCTATCGCAACTACGCGGAGATCCACAAGGTCCTGGTCGGCACACTGCCTCCCATCGACGATCCGGCCCGTCGCGAGGCGAGCCACGTCCTGCAGGACCTGGGAGACCACCTTCGACACTCCGGAGCCAACCCCGCGGCCCTCGAACTCGTCCTGGCCTGGAAGAATCGGTTCGCCCTGATACCCGTGCCTCGAACCCAGCCTGCTTCGGAGAAATAGGTGGCCCTCACTTCAGGGTTCGGGTTTTCCTCGTCACACGCTCCCCCTCCGACGTCTGTGATGAGACGAATCCTCTGCCTGGTCCTGTTCGTGGTGGCTGGCGTCCTGGTGCCTGGGACCTCCCGGGCGGACGGCAAGGTGTTCTCCAGCGTGAACGTAGCCGAACCGGTGCGGATCCCAGACCAGCGGGCCATCCTCTCGTGGTCGGAGGGTATCGAACGCCTGGTCATCGAGACCCGGTTTGCCGGCCGGGGGAGCAACTTCGCGTGGGTCGTTCCACTGCCCGCCCGTCCCGTGGTGGAACCCGTCAGCCCCGGACTGTTCACCACGCTGGTCGAACTGATGCAACCGACGGTGATCCACACGCCTACCCTCTTCTGGCTGCCCGGGATGATCGTCACCGCCATTCTGGCTGCCGGCCTTTCGGGGCACGTCCGCTGGCGGGAACTCGCCCTCGTTGCCACCATTCTGCTCTTGGCTGGGGGCATGCTCCTGCCCTCGCTCAGCTCGTCCAAGAAGGGTGGCTCCAGCGGAGAGGGATGGGTGGAGATCCTCGACCACCAAAAGGCTGGGGTCTTCGAGTCCACCACGATCACCGGACGTGATCCTGCCGCCGTCCGACAGTGGCTGACCCAGCACGGTTACCAGATGCCGCCCGAGGTCGAACCCGTGCTGCGCGACTACCTGGCGGAAGGCTGGGTGTTCGTTGCCAGCAAGGTGCACCGCGCCCTCGAAACCCAGGATCCCGGGACACTCCATCCCCTTCAATTCACATTCCCCTCAACGAATCCGGTCTATCCGCTGCGCCTGACTGGCGTCGGCAATGGCGCCCTCGATGTCGATCTCTTCGTCTTCGGTGATGAACGGGCACATGCCGATCACTTCGACGTCATCGAGTCCCGCTCCATTGCCCCGGACACCGGGGGGCGCCGGCTTCTCCCCCATCCCAGTGTCCTGTCCTTGGCCCACGAGGGCCTGACCGCCGTGGCCGGCGAGGCGTCTTGGGCGACCCGTCTCCGAGGCCGCCTGACCCCTGAGACGCTGAAGACCGATGCCATCCTGCACTGGTCGGGCCACGAGTATCGTCACGAGATCCTGTACAGCAACCAGGGCGCCTGGTTGACGGATCTCAACTGGACGATCAATGGCTTCAACGTTCTCGTGATCGGCCTGGCGGTTCATGCGCGGCTCCGCCCCGGTGGGTCACCCTTCCGTCGAAAGACGCTGCTGATCGGAACCGCGGTTCTCCTCGTCGCGACCGCGACCATCCGCCTGTCCCTCCCCGTGGTTCCCACCCGGAATATCTCGAAGGCGCGTCTCGCTCTTACCTTCCGCGATCAAAACACCGTCAAAATGGCGGTCCAATTGGCGGCAGTCGACGCCCTTGAAGGCCCTGAGCCCGTGACTGTGGAGAGCGTCCGGAAGACCATCGCTCAGGAACTCTCGACGGCCCGTCCCGCCCCCCGGATCCGCGAGGAAGATTCACCCTGGAACTACTCCCTGCGCGGACAATCCAATGGGGTCGATCTGATTCTCCACGATGCCATCGGCGGGATACGGGAAATCATCCCGATCCAGCCCAGAACAACCCCTCAGCGCCAACGGGTCCCGTAAGGGCGGATCAGGGACAGGGACAGACCGTCCGCCGGTCCGAAACGCGATGCGATTTCCACCGCCAATAGCCGCAGCTCCGGCGCCCCGGTCCGGATCCGAGCTGCCGGGTTGACATCCGATCCCCAACCCAAAGGCTGGCTCCATGAAGCCTGTGCCCCTGAAGCGGATCATCGAGCACTGCGAACACCGCCTCCGTCCGGAGAGCTACAAGGACTACGACCGCGCGTGGAACGGACTCCAGGTCGAGAACGACGGAACAGTCCGCCGGATCGCCGCGGCGGTGGATGCCTCCAAGGCCACCGTGGAGTTGGCCCTGGCCGCCAAGGCCGACCTGTTGCTGGTCCATCACGGGCTGTTCTGGAACGGCACCGTTCCATGGACCGGACGCCGCTACCAGCTGCTGCGTCGCCTCATCGAGGGCAACCTCGCGGTCTATTCCCAGCACCTGCCGCTGGATGGACATCCAACGCTCGGCAACGCCGCCCAGCTGGCCCGGGCCCTGGGTTTCCGATCCACCAAGCCATTCTTTGAGCACCACGGCCAGCACCTCGGGGTCTCCGTCCGCCTGCCCCGTCCCATGGACCGGGAGGAGCTGAACCGGAAGCTCTCCAAGATCCTCGGGGGAACTCCGGTTCTGCTCCGCGGCGGCGCCGCGACGTGTCGACACATCGGCATCTGCACCGGCGGCGCCGGGAGCGAGCTGGCCCAGGCGGCCCGGGAGGGGGTCGACACCTTCATCTCGGGCGAGGGACCCCACTGGAGCCACGGACTCGCCGAGGACCTCGGCCTGAACGTCTTTCTCGGGGGGCACTACGCGACCGAGACCTTCGGTGTCCGCGCCCTCGCTGCCGAACTGTCGGAGACGTTCGGGATCGAGTGGACCTTCCTCGACCACCCCAGCGGACTGTGACGCCTCTTGATGGCGCCGCGGAGACCGTGGCGCTCAGGCCTGCAGGGAGGCGAGGACCTCCGGATCCCGGACATCCACCCAGCGTCCCTCGATCTTGAGGCCTGCGATGGAGTGCCCCGCTGCGACCATCGCCGACAGGGCATCCGTCAGCTCATACTCGTTGCGCGAGGACTTCTGGAGACGTGCGGTGAAGTCGAAGAGCACCGGACGGAACAGATAGATCCCCGCGTTGTACCAGACCGGACTGCCCGGCTTGAGCCAGCCGCTGGAACGCAGCTCCTCGAGCTGCGCGGCACTGGGCTTCTCCACCAGTCGGGTCAGACAGAACCGGTCGTCGAAGAAGTTGATGCCTCCCTTGGTGACATCCTCGCCCTCCGTCACCGTCAGCAGACCACTGAAATTCCCCTCGGACCAACGGCGGACCATACCCTGGTAGGTGTCGGGCCGGACCAGGATGTCGCCATAGGTCAGGAGAAAATCCGAGGTGCCGACAAACTCCTTCGCATACTCGGGTGCCTTGCCGGTGCCGTCCTGGACGACCTGACGGGCGTAGGAGATCCGGGCCCCGAACCGCGAGCCGTCGCCGAAGTGATCCTCAATCACCTCGGCCTTCCAGCCGGTGATCAGACAGACCTCACGGATGCCCGTCGCGAGGAGTCCCTCCAGGATGTGCTCGAGGATGGGACGTCCCTGGACGCGGAGCATCGGCTTGGGAACCTCATTCGTGAGGTCCTTCATGCGGGTTCCTTTGCCCGCGGCGAGGATGACGGCTTTCATGGGTTGGAAAATGCGACGGACCGGGGCGGTCAGAGGACAACCACCCCGGTCCGGATCAGGAGTGCGGATCAGGCACCGTACTTGTCGAACATCTTGGCGTTCGCCTGCATGAGGCGGATCAGGTACTTGGCCTCAAAGATGCCGAGCGAGCCAATGTTGGCGCCGGTTTCAGTGAACCGGTGGAGCTTGTCGGACCCACTGGAGGACGAGTGCAGCAGCACCGGCTGCGGGTGCCAGGAATGCCCCTTCAACGCACACGGGGTCGAATGATCACCGG
>CAZZKQ010000008.1:0-3427 GCA_964654875.1 uncultured Verrucomicrobiota bacterium
GCGATGCGCAGATCCAGATCGCCCGGGCGGTGGTGGGGATCTGGATCGGCGAGGATCGCCAGACTGAGAATGGGTATCCGGTGCTGGTCGTAGATCCGGTAATAGTACTGGAACATCCGGACAGGCGTGTCCTCCGAGGCCTGGGATTGGATCTCGAGATGGAGATAGATCCATTGGGACCGACCATCCCTGAAGAAGACGCGGACGAGCTTGTCGACGCGACGGCGTGAGCCACGCCTGGGGAAGAGGGATCGGAGCTCGGAATCGAGGAATTCGTAGCCGCGGCTCCAGTCGATCTGACCGGAGAGGGCAGGGATCGAGAGCTCAACGAGCCCCGGGAGGAAGACCTCGACGGTCTCCTTCCAGGCGCTGTCGAAATCGGATGCGGGAACGGACATCCCTGTAATCCGATCAGATCCTTGGGTCGCTCGAACATCGCCAGATTTGGGGATCTCTCAACGCTCGACTTCTTCGGAGGGAAGGGGCGGGCGAGCTGAGAGTTGGGGAGCGAGCTGAGAGTGGAGTGTTGAGAGTTGAGGGTTCAGACAGGCGACACGATGGCCGATGCGGGAGGGGATCCCGGCTGGCGGTGCCGGATCGCAACGCGCGGCGGGTTTAGATGGGGACCAGTTGCTACCGGGGTGGGTGCTGTCGCACCGACGGGCCGAGGGCCGTGAATGCTCCGAAAGTCCTCCGGGAAAGTCGTTTACTTCAACCGGGGGGTTCCGGATGATTTTCCGTCCTTGGGATCTTACCCGTCCCGAGGTCGAACCCGTTTGGACCCGGCACTTCGCCAGGTCCTGGGGTTTGTGGCCAAGGATTCCGATGCGTTCCCAACGACGAGTCATCCCAACGAGGTGCTGTCGGGCAGCTGCCCTGATGGCGGCCACCGGACTGTCGTGGACTGCCGTCGCGGAGTTCAACGCACCGAAGTATCTCAACTACGAAGCCGGTCGGTTGCTGATCCAGCCACAGTTCGATGCGAGCGTGCAGTACACCGACAACCTGTTCTACGCGCCGCGCAGTGCGGCGGCAGGAACCCCCGGGGCCAATGTTCCCAAGGCCTCGGATTTCATCTTCACGCTGAGTCCCGGCGTCGAGCTCCAGTATGGGCGAAACAAGGAGCGAAGCATCGAACTCGAGGCGTTCGTCGATGAACTGCTCTACGCGAGGTACTCGTCGTTCGACTCCCCGCAGGTCCGTGGTGCCATGGAGGTCCACTGGGAGTTCGGACGTTTCGTGCTGCAGGGCACCGACAGCATCGGCTGGCTGAACCAGATCCTGGGGGGGCAGGTCGCCACCCAGTTCCGTGCTCCCATCCGGACGTTGGTCTGGAACGACAACTACCGGCTCACGTACGACGCGACGATGAAGACGGATGTCTATGTCGTCCTGAACCACAACGAGCAGAGCTTCCTCCAGAACGTCAACCTGTACTCCCAAAACAACGTCGTGGGGAGCCTTGGCAGCACCTACAAACCCTTCGAGAGGCTGGGGTTCTTCCTCGAGGGTGAGGGGGGGTACACGGGAGTCACGGCCGCTAATCCTGCGATGCCCGCGGCGTCGCCGTCGACAATCTATGGTGGTTTCGTCGGGGCGCGGGGCAATTTCACCGCCCGCCTCGATGGGTCCATCAAGGCCGGGTATGAAATCCGGGAGTTCAGCAGTGCGGCCAACGTCGCGAACACCCCCTCTCCGGCGGCCGGGGTGGCGTTGACCTACACCGAGAGTGCCCGGCGGTCCTACGTGCTGTCCTTCGACCGTAGCGTTGGCGTCTCAACTCAGGTTCCAGATCAGGCCTACGTCTTCGACAATCTGGCGTTCACCTTCACCCAGGGGATGGGGTCCTCCGGGCGCTGGACGCTCCAGGCGCAGCCCAGTGTCATTCTGGGGAACTACACGAGCATCTACCGCCAGGTTGGGGCTTCGTTGGTGGACTTCGCCCGGAACGACCAGACGTACACGATGGCCGTGACGATGTCCTACCAGCCCAATGCTTGGCTTAAGGCCTCCGTGAACTATACGTTCCAGGCGTATTCGGCCCAGTTTCCTGATCCGCTCGGGGAACTGTACGTCGGCGTGAACAACTACCTGGTCAACCGCGTCACCCTCCAGCTCTCGATCGGCTACTGAACCCATGAACACTGCATTTCGGCATCTCCTGCTGCTCCTGCTGGGACTTTTCCTCGCAGGCTCCGAGGGAGTGGCGCAGCTCACCAATCGGAAGATCCAGCCCAACGACGTCCTCATCATCCGGGTCCTCGAGGAGAAGGACATGCTGCAGGAGGCGAAGGTCACCAACGACGGGCGCATCACCTACTTTTTCATCGGCGAGGTTCCGGTGGGGGGGAAGACGTTGGCCGAGGCGAAGACCCTGATCCAGGATCTGCTCAACAAGGACTATCTGGTCGACCCGCAGGTCAGCATCGAGGTGAAGGAATATGCCGCCAAGGTCATCACGGTCCTTGGAGCGGTGAACAAGGGGGGGCAGATCCCCCTGCCGCCGGATCGCCAGATCGACATCGTCGAGGCCATCGGTCTGGCCGGGGACTTCAACCGGTACGCGAACAAGGACCGCATCGAGCTCCGCCGGAAGGGCCAGACGATCCGCTACTCGTACAACGACCTCAAGAAGCTCACGGACCCCTCCAAGAAGGTCTACGTCGAGCCGGATGACGTGGTCGATGTCGCCGAGACCGTGTTCTAACCGTCCCCATTCAGAGCCATGGAAGATCAAACCCTTTCCCAGAACCAGTCCCAGACCGGCCCCGGGACCACCGGAATCGCCGATGCCAACCAGCTCCGGCAGTATTGGCACACCATCCTGGAGCGTCGCTGGCTGATCCTCACTGCCCTGACGGTCGTGGTCATCCTCGGGGTGGTCTATGCCTTCAAGAGCACGCCCATCTATGAGGCGGTGGCCCGGCTGCAGATCGACCCGGAGGCCGGCAGCGTGCTCGGTTCCCGCGACAGCCTGTCATGGAACCGTCAGGACCAGGAGTATCTCCAGACGCAGTACCGGAATCTCCAGAGCCGCTCGCTGATCGAAGGGGTGATTGCCAAGCTGAAGCTGGAGTCGGATCCGCGGTATGCCGAGAAGCAGGACAAGGTGAAGGCTGTCCTCTCGGACATCCAGATCGCCCCCATCCGGTTGACCCGTCTCGTCGAGGTGAAGGCCCGCCATCCGAACAGCCAGGTGGCGGCCGACATGGCCAACACCCTCACGGATCTCTTCATCAGCCGGAACCAGGATCGCAAGGCCGAGAAGGCGATCGCCGGGTACCAGATGCTCAAGCGCGAGGCCCAGACCCAGCAGACCGAGCTGCTGGCGGCCATCGAGTCGCTCCAGAAGTACCGCGTGGAGAAGGGGATGATCTCGCTGGTCGACGACATCAAGCAGGGGGAGAACATCGATGCCCAGGCCCTG
>CAZZKQ010000008.1:3527-22927 GCA_964654875.1 uncultured Verrucomicrobiota bacterium
AAGCCGAACAAGACCCTCATCCTGGCGGGAAGCCTCGTGGGCGGTCTGGCCTTTGCCTTGGGTCTCGCGTTCTTCGTGAGCTTCCTGGACGACTCCATCAAGAGCCAGGAGGACGTGGAGAACATCCTGCGCCTGCCCTTCCTCGGCTACATCCCGAACATCAAGTCGGCCAACATCGTCGAGCGCGATCTGCAGGCCCACCACGAACCGACCTCTGGAACGGCAGAGGGTTTCCGAACCCTCCGTGCTGCCATCGCCCTGGCGAAGAACGCAGACAAGCTCCGCTGCATCTCGGTCACCAGCACCATCCCGTCGGAGGGCAAATCCCTCGTCGCCTCCAATCTGGCCATCGTCATGGCCCAGACCGGCCTCAAGACCCTCTTGGTGGATGCCGACCTTCGCCGTCCGTCGGTCCACAAGGCGTTCCAGCTCCAGAGCCCGATCGGGCTTTCCGCCTACTTGGCGGACCGCGTCCGCGGCGTCTCCGAGATCGCCCACTCCACCGAGGTGCCCAATCTGGACGTCGTCTGCTGCGGTGCCATTCCGTCCAACCCATCGGAGCTGATCGGTTCCAAGCGGATGTTCCAGTTCCTCGAGGAGGTGAGCCAGAAGTACGATCGGGTCATCCTCGACTGTCCGCCCATCTCGGCCGTCGCCGATCCGCTCGTCATTGGTTCCATGTGCGACGGCATCCTGTTCGTGACGAAGTTCAACAAGATCCGTCGGGAACATGCCCAGCGCTCCGTCCAACGGATCCAGGACGCCGGCATCCACATCATCGGCCTGGTCCTCAACGACATCGATTTCGAAGGCAAGGACTCGTACTACTACAGCTACTACTATTACCAGAACCGCTACTACTCCTCGCACTACCGCAGTCGCACGGGCGGTGATGAGGTTGGGAAGAAGGGGAAGGGCGAGGGGAAGAAGGTGGAGAGTTGAGAGTGGAGAGTTGAGAGAGGACACATGGGGACGCCGGGAGGCGTCCTTTTTTTTGTGCCCAGACCGAGGGACGCTGGCCGTTATGGCTGGGCCGCGACCACAACCTTCAAGGATTCCGGGGATGCTGAGGCCGCCATGGCGATGGCCTCGGCGGTTCGTTCGAGGGGAAAACGATGGGTGACCAGGGGGCGGACATCGAGTCGACGCGAGAAGACCCTCCGCGCGACCTCGCGCTGCAGGGAAAGATCCGAGGAGTAGCTACCCAAGACGGTTTTCTCGTCGACGCAGACGACGGAAAGATCCGTCGGCGTCCGGTGGCCCCGAAGCGTGTGGGCGAACAGCAGGATGCGTCCGCCTCGCCGCACGAGGTCGAACGCGGTGTGGAACGGTGCATCCTGCGGAACCGTGAGCACGACCGCATCGGCACCGAGTCCTCGGGTCCGCTTCTGGATCTGTTCTGCCAGGGTTGGGTCACTGCCGTTCCACGTGGCGGTGGCTCCCCAGTCGCGCCCCAACTTCTGACGACGAGGGAGCAGATCGACCCCGAACACCTGCTGTCCGTGGAGGGCAAGAATCCGGTTGAAGAGCAATCCGATCGGGCCCTGTCCGACGACCACCACGGAGTCGCCGGGATGGAGTCCGACTCGACGCACGGCCTTGAGGACGGTGTTGACCGGTTCGAGCAATGCTCCCTCCTCGAACGTGTTGCGGGACGGAATCCGGACGACGCCAGGAAGGCAGAAAGGCAGCACCTTGACGTACTCGGCATATCCGCCGCCGGCCGGTTCAAATCCTGCCGTCACGCCGGTCTTGAGATAGGTCGCGCACTGGGCGAAGTCGCCATGGGCGCAGTAATGGCATGTGCCACAGGGCACGTGGTGGTGAAGCGCGACGCGATCGGCGATGCGGATCCCCGTCACGCCGGAACCGACCCGGACCACGGTGCCCGCCGTTTCGTGGCCGAGGATCCGCGGGGGTGGCACTGACCCGGTCTGGATCTTCTTGATGTCGGTGGGACAGACCCCGCAGGTGGCCACGCGGACGAGGATCTCGTTGCGGCCGATCTTCGGGACCGGCACCTGCTCGAGGCGAAGGTTGTTGGCTCCCCGGTAGACGACTGCCCGCATCGCGCGGGGAATCCGGGGCTCCATCGGGAATGTTCTCCGGGAGCTGCTATCGCACCCAGAGTAGGATGGCTCCGCCGAGGATCACCCGATACCAACCGAAGGGCACGAAGGTGTGGTTGCGGATGTAGCCCAGGAGCCATTTCACGGCGAGAAAGGCGGTCAGCGCCGAGACGACGGTTCCGAGGAGGATGAGACTCCACGGTTCATGGGTGGCATTGGGTGTTTTGAGAACGTCGAGGGTTTCCTTCGCGCCGGCGGCCAGCAGTGTGGGGATCCCCAGGAGGAAGGTGAACTCGGCGGCGGCCGGCCGATCCATTCCGACCATGAGCGCGAGGAGGATCGTGGTCCCGGACCGGGAGGCTCCGGGACAGGTGGCGGCGATGAGTTGTCCGATGCCGACGGCGATGGCCACCCGCCAGGTGACCTCGGCCGACCCCGGGTGGTTCCGCAGCCAGCGTTCGATCACGATGAATGCGATGCCGCCGATCAGGGTCGCCCACGCGACGGGATGGGGAGTCTCTGGCAGTTCGAAGCCTCGTTTCTTGAGGATCAATCCGCCCACCGCGGTGATCACGAACGCCAGTCCCAGTTTGTAGAGGTAGTCCCGCACCTCGGGTCGGGCCCATCCAGTCAGGAGATCTCGGACCCGCTGGGCGAACACGATGATGACCGCGAAGACCGCGCCGGATTGGATGACCACGTTGAAGAGGTCGCTACGATGTCCCAGCCAGTGTTCCGCGATCAGAAGATGGCCGGTGGAGGAGACGGGGAGGAACTCGGTGATCCCCTCGATGCACCCCAGCAGGATGATGGAAAGCCAGTCGGGCATGGCTTGGGATGAACCGGGAATCCCATCCTGGGAGCAAGGTCAAAGCGGGTTTCGATGCGGTTGGACTCTTGTGGAGAGGGGTCCATGGCGAAACCGGACTTTCCCGCCAGAACCTGGCACCGCAGGCTTGCGGCATGTTCCTCGCCGATTGGTTCGGGAAGGGTTCCGAGTCGCTGTATCAGGTCCGATCCCGCGCCGCGGGTCCGTCGGGCAGACTTCCTCTGACGCCCGACCAGCTCCGGGACGCACCCAGCGGAGACCTGTTCGGGCTCACGCAGAACGCGGGCATGGGATGGGAGCCTTCGGAGCTGGGCCGTGATGGATTCCTGATCCTCAGCACCTTGGGCGGACTGCGGTCGCCCGACGGCAAACCCATCGCACTGGGGTACCACACCGGGCATTGGGAGCTGGGCCTTCAGGTGAAGGCGGCGGCCGAGGAATTCCGGAATCTCAGGACACTTCCATTCGCGGGATATGTCTCCGACCCCTGCGATGGACGCACGCAGGGAACCGTTGGGATGTTCGACTCCCTGCCGTATCGGAATGATGCCGCGATCGTGTTCCGACGACTCATCCGATCCCTGCCGACCCGGAAGGGGGTGCTGGGGGTGGCGACCTGCGACAAGGGTTTGCCTGCAATGCTCATGGCATTGGCTGGAACACCGGGCCTTCCCACCGTGCTGGTTCCGGGCGGGGTCACCCTTCCTCCGGAACAGGGCGAGGATGCCGGCAAGGTCCAGACTCTGGGCGCGCGATTCAGTCACGGGCTGGTCTCGTTGGAGGAAGCTGCGGAGTTGGGATGCCGAGCGTGCGCGAGTCCGGGTGGCGGATGCCAGTTCCTCGGCACTGCGGCCACGGCTCAGGTGGTGGCCGAGGCCCTCGGACTTGCCCTCCCCCACAGCGCCCTCGCCCCGAGCGGTGAGGCGGTCTGGCTGGATCTCGCCGTTCAGTCGGCACGGGCGCTTGTGGGACTCAACCGATCCGGAATCACCACGGCGCAGCTCCTTACGGGCAGTAGCATCCGCAACGCGATGACGGTCCATGCTGCCTTCGGGGGTTCGACAAATCTCCTGCTGCACATTCCGGCGATTGCCCATGCGGCGGGACTTCGCCGGCCCACGGTGGAGGATTGGGCCGAGGTGAACCGTCGGACCCCACGTCTGGTCAGTGTCCTGCCGAATGGTCCGGTCCACCATCCGACGGTCCGGGTTTTCCTCGCAGGGGGCGTGCCCGAGGTGATGCTCCATCTCCGGGACCTAGGCCTTCTGGACTTGGAGGTTCTGACGGTGGGCAGTGTCCGTCTGGGAGACGTTCTGGCGACGTGGGAACGGTCCGAGCGTCGGACCCGGTTCCGGGAGCGGCTCAAGGAGTTGGATGGGGTGGAGCCCGACGATGTGATTCTGCCACCCAGGCGTGCGGCAGAGCGGGGTCTGACGAGCACTGTGACCTTTCCGAGGGGCAACCTGGCGCCCGAGGGAGCGGTCATCAAATCGACCGCCATCGACCCGACGGTGGTGGATGACGATGGTGTCTATCGCCACGAAGGACCGGCTCGGGTGTTCACCCGCGAACGTCAGGCCATCGAAGCCTTGAAACGTGGGGAGATCCGGGCAGGCGACGTCCTCGTCCTGATGGGGGCAGGTCCGCTGGGGACCGGCATGGAGGAGACCTACCAGCTGACCAGCGCGCTCAAGCATCTGCCGTTTGGGCGGCATGTGGCACTGGTCACGGATGCACGGTTCAGCGGGGTGAGCACGGGTGCGTGTATTGGACACGTGGGTCCCGAGGCCCTGGCCGGGGGCCCGATCGGAAAACTTAGGGATGGCGACCGCATCCGGATCCGGATCGACCGGATCCGCCTGGAAGGCAGCATCGACTTTGTTGCCCAAGGGGGACAGGTCCTTGGCGTGGAGGTACCGGTCCCATCCGGGTCTACCGATGGAGGGGGTGGGGTGGGTGGAGGGAGTGGGGGACAGGTCATGGAGCCGGCTTCGGGGCCTCCATCTAGGGACAGGCCCGTGCCAATGCCTTCGTCGATGCCGACAGAGGGACAGGTCCTCGATGACGCTGCGGCTCGGGAGGTCCTTCGGTCACGTCCGTCTCATCCGGACCTGTCTCCCCATCCGGATCTTCCTGAGGACACCCGTTTATGGGGCGTCCTGCAGGCTGCAGGGGGAGGGACCTGGGGTGGTTGTGTCTACGATGTCGACGCCATCGTGGAGCGCCTTGGAATCCGGGGTTGATCCAGGTTTCTGGCATCATCAATAGACCACCTGATCTTCAGCGCCCTCCGTGGGGTGAGCGACCGCTGGAGCGGCATGTCATCGAGCAAGGGGACAGGTCCTTACGCAGGCTGATAAAGGGGCAGGGTCTTCCCAATGCTCTGGCCGGCTGGGCCTTCTGTGGCTAAGTGCGAGATCAGGAAGGCACCCGATAGAGGGACAGGTCCTTACCCGAGGTTGGCCCTGACCCGCGTGTAAAGGCCCTAGGCAAAGCGGGCTCCATTTGGGGACAGGCCCTTGCCGAAGCCGATAGGGGGACAGGTTCTTGGTGATATTGTGACCGGCCGGGCTGGGGAGGTTCTGCGACGGGTCTTCGGTGAGGGTTCCTGTGCTGGGCGATAGAGGGACAGATCCTTTCTGTGGGCAACGGTTCGCCCCATTTTGGGACAGGCCCCTGATGACGTTGATAAAGGGACATCTATCGCGTTCTGGAGTGCAATGGGGTCAGGAGTGCAATGGGTCAGGTCACCAGAGTCGGATCGGGACGTCCGGGGCCAGGTGCTGCCCGACTCCCATCTGGGGCCAGGTCACTTGTTGACTAAACCGGCCGAACCAGAGGGACGAGGAAGCTCCTGGTTCCAAAATCTCATCTGCCTCCGGACCCCGTGATCCGCCGTCCAAGATCCTCAACAAACCTCCATTTTTGGACGATCGAGTCTGTAGCTAGACTCGAAGGGAGGCGCCCTCGACAGCGGAGATAGAGCATGAAGACCTCGGCGAAATCCTCGGCCGGAGCGATGGATGCATACGGCGTCACATGGTGTTCTGGATCGTACTCGCATCCGAACTCCCAAGTATGTGCCGCCCCAAACGCCTCTGAAAAGCGACGCGAGCGGAAGAGTCCCCGGTGCGTATCGGCCAAGGCATGGGCAAACTCGTGTCGAAGCACATCCCTGAGCGACACATAGGACCCCTGCCAGAGATCCGAAAGTCGGGAGAGTGAAACCCGTGGGATGTTGATGTGGCCTGATCCTCCAAACCATTGCCATCCATAGGCACTTCCAAAGGCAACCAAATGGGTTTCCACCGCCTGCATCGCCCCGTCGTAAAATCCATGGCGATCCAGTTCGAGAGTGACGGAATAGTTGGCCGAATCGAGTCGTGCCCTGTTCACGATCCAGATTTTCGCCATGTCAGAAGGCTGACCTGGATAAGGGTATTCTGGAAGCGTGCCAATCCAACCACCGGTCTGGAAACGAGGGCCGTCCGCAACTGGGGCCAGGTCCGCGTCCGCCTCCGGGGCACCTCGTTGATGGAGCAGTCGGCAGGGCCCGCTGGCCTTGGCCACGGGCGGAACACGGGGCGATAGAGGGACAGGTCCTTTCCGTGGGCAACGGTTCGCCCCATTTGGGGACAGGCCCCTGATAGAGCTGATATAGGGACAGGTCCTCATTAATGCAGCGGCCGGCAGGGCACGCTGGCTTTAGCCACGGGTCTTCGGTGGGTGCGCTTGTGGCTGGAGGGGTGGATCCAGGTTTCAGCTGCGATACGATTGACGACCTGTCCCCAGATCCAGATCAGAGGATGAGGGACCTATCCCCAGTCCCGGTCTTGCTCATGTTTAGTCCAGTTTACGGATGCGGATGTTCCGGTACTCCATCTGACCGCGGTCCGCCTCAAGGCCGATCGGACCGGTGTGCGGCAGCTTGAGAGCCGCCTCGAGCACCTCACCGTTGCAGGTGCAGTGGGCGACATTGTTTCGCACCACCACCACGATCTCGTTCCAGTCCTGCGGCCTGTATTTCTTCAGGTCTTTGTACGGGCCAGCGACAAGGTAGTCACGGCACTGCAGTTGGGGCTTGCGGATGAAGATCCCGCTGTCGGCGTTCACCTGGGCCCGGAACTCCAGCCGCAGCTCGAAGTCGCCGGGGAACTCCTCGACAGTCCAAAGCTGGCGCAGGTGTGGCCCTTTCGACGGCGCGTAGTCGTTCACCACCAAGGCATGACGTTGCGCAGTATACCGGCCATCACTGGCCTCTTTCCGGCCACTGAACGGCTCGGTGGTGGAGTAGCACCAGCCATCGAGGTTTTGGCCGTTGTAGAGTTGCCGGAAGCCGCTGTTTCGATGCGCCGTATTGGCGCAACCGACAGCGAGGAGGGTGGCGGTGACGGCTCCCAAGAGGGCCGGGACGGAGACATGGATCTTCATGCGTGGAACGGTGGGTACGTTCCACGCCCGGGAGTCGATCTGGCAACCGCGAACACCACGAAATCCGATGTCGAACCCAGCAGGGGAATCGAAAGCGGTTCGGGGACAGGTCTTTTCCCGAACCAGGGGACAGACCCTTGAAACGGTGTGAGCCACCTGCCGATGCGCGACCTGACCCAAGACCCAGACCAGGAGATAGATGACCTGGCCCCAACCGATCCTCGTACTACTTTTCGACAGGTCCGAGGATCGGCGTTGGCGGCAGAAAGAAGGAAACACCAAGCGACCCCGAGGGACTGCGCTCGACTTCGCAGACAGGCCTCCACTGGTCCCCTTCGCGCACAAATCGCAGCTCCGATTGGTTGGCTTTGCCATTCCCATCCAACCACTCAACTCGCGCCCGCACTGAGCCATCCTCAAGGGTCATGCTCTTGAGAATCCTCACCGCTCCATTGTTGATGAAGGTGTTCGTCATATTCCGAATCACTGGTTCCTGAAGCCGATCGAGGTCCTCTTCAGAGACGCCCTCTCCCCTCCTCCAGTTCACAAGATTGGAAACCATCGAGGGCTCCCCGCCCCTCGCAGCCAGAATGAGGCGTTCCAGTCCTACGCTGGGTGTGAACGCTTCAGGATCTGCATTTAATCCGGTGTCCTTCGAAACGCCGTCAGGGTTGAAGGCACTCGTTTCTCCGCTTCCGGAGCTCAGTCGACTGTGTCGAGCGACCTCCCCTCGAAGTCGAAGCAGTTCGGCCATCTCTTGGGCACGCAATCCGGATTCTTCCGCCGAGTTGGAACCTTCTGAGGCGACAGTTGACGAACGCAGTGCTTCGGCCCCCTTGCGCAACTCGGCGTTCTCCGCAGCGAGGTGCGCCACCCGCCGCCCCTGCCAATACAGCGTGCTTGAAATGGCCACTGTTCCAAGGAAGCCGATTGCGAGTTTTTGTTTCATGAGAAGAGTCAGTTTTGGGAGGAGAGGAATGGACTGGATGCTCGCAGACGCAGCGCTGGTGATGGTTGCCAACATCTCAGCAGGGACCACCTCTGCTCCCGCCATGGAGAAAGCGGTGGTCACCATCCCCATGGACACATCCACTCCGCGGCGCCGGAAGATTTCGCGAAGCCTATCCAAGGCTCGACTGACCCGTTTTTGGATGGCGGCCTCGCTGGTGCCCATGAGAGCCCCAATTTCCGGGTAGCTTCGGCCAGAGAAGTAGCGAAGAACAATGACGTCTCGATCGTTCTTGCTCAGCTCGCCCATGGCAGAATCGAGCCATGGCTGGAGGTCCTCAACGATCACCGGCAGGGTGGCATCAGATGGGTGAACATCCTGTTGTTTCATGGACTCGACCTCCCGCTTGAGGCGCCTCAGCTCTCCTCGGACCTGCTTTGCAGCGGTATGACACGCCGCCTGATAGAGCCATCCGGCCAGAATCGTTCCAGGGGGAAGACGCCCCGCTTTTCGGGCCAAGTCGGCAAATACCATCTGGGAGACGTCACGAGCCAATTCGCGGTTGCCGCTCACCCGCAGCGCCGCCGCCCAGACGAGGTTGCAATTGCGCCTCACCAACTGGGCAAATGCCTCTTCCTCCCGCCGCTCCGAGTAGAGTCGGAGAAGTTCGTGGTCAGTGCGCTCTTCCATGGTGCATTCGACAGGTAACACCCGCCAAATTGGAATCCTGACACGGAATCTCACATCGGGCGGACGCAAGTGATAGGGCTTATAGGCTAGGTCCTTCCTTTGGTCAGGGGACAGGTCCTTTCCGAGGGCCTCCTTTCGCGGCCGCCAAGTCATCAGTAGCAAGGTCAACGACCTGGCCCTGACGTTTTAAGGCCACCTGAACACCCCCAACAGCCGGAGGGCGGCCAGGATGGCCAGGGTCAGAATCAGGGTGTTGAACCCGCGCTGGGGGATGCGTCGGATCAGGGCCTTGCCCAGGAACAGACCCACAACAATCGCCGGAACCAGCAGGGCGTTGAACGTCAGTGAGTCCCGGTGGATCAGCCCCAGCTGGGCCCCGAACGGGACCTTCATCAGGTTGATCAGCAGAAAGAACCACGCACTCGTGCCCACGAGGGTTTCCTTCGGCAGGGATACCGCGAGAAAATAGAGGACCATCACCGGTCCTGCCGCATTCGCCACCATCGTGGTCACCCCGGCCAGCAACCCCATGCCCCACGCGAAGGACATCGTATGCGGCACCGAGGAAAACGCCTCGGGTTTCCAGTCCCGGAACAACTGCAGCATCGCCAGGGTCAGAATGATGCCACCCACGATCGGGCTGAACCCGGTCCCAGCGAACGGCGTTCCCGCGGTCGTCCTCAGCAGCCACCACCCAAGGACCACCCCCACGAGGGCCGGGGGCAGGGTCCGCCAGACCTGCTTCCAATCCGCGGAACGTCGGAACAACAGGACTGCTCCCACATCACCCACAATCAACATAGGAAGCACGACCCCGGTCGAGGCACTCCCCGGGAACAGCTGGGCGAACAGGACGACATGGAGGAGACTCAGTCCGGGAAGACCGCTCTTGGAAATCCCGATCCCCAGGCCTGCTATCGCGGCCATCATCCACTCGGCCGCTGAGAAGTCAGGCAACACGGAGTGACGAGGGCCCCGAGGCGGCGGGGCGATTCGTGGATGTTGGTCCGGCTGGCAGGGGCGGCACGGAGGGTGGCACCGGTGCGGGGAAGGGCATGAGGCCCTGTTTGGACAGCAGCCACCCTCCCGCGGCGAGAACAAGTCCCAGCAGAACCATCCAGAAGAACAGCCGCACGAACGAGGCCGCCACCTTCCAGACCACCACCAACCCGAGAACGGCCACCACCACGAGGCCCGCGGCGATCAGGTAGGTGCGGACCTCGGGATCCATTCGGATCAGGCCGTCGCGGGAACCTTCCGGACCGCGCGCAGGCGTTCAGCACCGTGCCGCAGCATCCGCTCGGTCACGTCCCAGCCCAGACAGGCATCGGTCAGGGAGACGCCGTACCGAAGCTGGGACAGATCCGTGGGGATCGGCTGGTTCCCTTCGAAGAGGTGGCTCTCGATCATCACACCCATCAGCGGTTCACAGCCCTCGACCCGCTGGGAGACCAGGTTCATCCAGACCTCTTCCTGCTTCGCGTGCTGCTTGCTGGAGTTGGCGTGGGAGCAATCGACCATCAGACCCGACGGGAGCCCGGCCTTCTGGAGCTGCTGGGCGGCCTCGGCGATGCTCGAGGCGTCGAAGTTCGTCCGGGCCCGGCCCCCCCGAAGCACCACGTGGCCCTCAGGATTCCCCGTGGTCTGGATCAAGGCCACCGCCCCGGAATCATCGATGCCCAGGAAATGGTGTGGGTGCCGGGCACTCAGCATGGCGTCGACCGCCACCTGCAGGGATCCATCGGTGCCGTTCTTGAAGCCGACTGGCATCGACAGCCCACTGGCCATCTCCCGGTGGGTCTGGCTCTCCGTCGTCCGGGCTCCAATGGCCGCCCAGCTCACGAGGTCGGCCGTGTACTGGGGGACGATGGGATCCAGAAACTCGGTGGCGGCGGGTACGCCCAGCTCGTTGATCTGCACCAGCAGCTTCCGGGCAGCCCGGAGGCCCTCCTCGAGATCGTAGGTTCCGTCGAGATGAGGATCATTGATCAGCCCCTTCCAGCCGATCGTGGTCCTTGGCTTCTCGAAATACACCCGCATCACCAGGAACAGGGTGTCCTGGACCTCCGGTGCCAACGCCGCGAGGCGCCGGGCGTACTCGAGAGCGCTGGCGGGGTCGTGGATCGAACAGGGCCCGAGAACGACCAGGAGGCGGGGGTCCTCCCGGCGCAGGATCCGCTGAACGGTGGCGCGGCCTTCCACGACGGTGGCGTTGGTCCGCTCCGTCATCGGCAGCTCGGTCTTGAGGTCGGCCGGGGACCGGAGTCTCCGGGTGCGGACAACCCTCAGGTTGTGCGTCGGTTGCATGTTCGTGGCCAAACCCTAGTCGGCCGACTCCACGTTGGCGAGAGGTGGCTTTGAGGCGTTCACCCTCCCTCAGGTCCTGGCGTGGGAAGACCGCCCGGCCAAGGCACTCCATTCAAGGCGACGGCCTGTCCGGCTCGGGAACCGTCAATCCGTACAGTCGGGCCAGCGCAGGTTTCAGGAGCCAAGGCTTCGACTCGGGAAGTCTCTGAGGCATGGGTGCATCAGATCGCGCGCGCTTTCGTGGGGCGTCCTGGGCGAATAGCTGACTGATCTCGTGCCAGCTTCCCAGGCCTCGCTCCTGCAGGATGGATTCGGCCAGCACCTCCGGGGATGCCTTGGGATCGGTCTCGAAGCGTTTCCGCATCGACGCGAGCACTGCGGCTCCATCCGGGAAATCCTGTCCGACTTTTCGAAGCGTCCTGACCACCCCTGCCAGGATATGGGCTCGCGATTCCACCAAATCGTTCCGTGTGATCTGGGTGTGGAGCCATGACGACAGAAGTCCGCCCGCGGCGATGACGGCAACCCATGACCCCGCCAAGGCAAGGACCTGTCGGACCAGTCTCCCGACACCCACCTCGAATCGTCGGGCGTTGCGCGCGGCGAGACTCAACAAGGTGACCGCGAGCGCTACAAAACCGAGCCCCGCAAGCCATGCCACGAGTTCGGAACCCCACCGAACGACCCAGACCGGCGGGACCCAGTCCGGGCCAGTGATGGGTCTTCCAGATGCATGATCCACATAGAGCTGCGTCAGGGCCTCCGAATGGGTGTTGGCGAAAAGGGCCATGCTGACGCCGAGGCAGACGGCGAACCCTCCGAGGACGCCCAAGGCGGTCACCATCGCGCTCATGATGTTCCGACAGGCCGACGAGGCGTGTATGCCCACTGCCAGCAGGAACAGGATCAGGATGGCGACGACCCCGATGTTTCTGAGCCTGTCGGATTCGTTCTGGAACAACCCGCTGACCTCCTCGGCACCGAAACTCAGGGCCACCAGGCACAGTGGCAGGACCACGCCCAGCACGAGTCCCACGGCGAGGGTGGTGCCCACCTTGATCCGCCATTGGCGGGCGAACGGCACCGGCTGCGTCCACTGCCATCCCAGCGTTCCCAGCTGACGTTCCTCCGCCACGCACGACACCCCGGCACCCAACAGGATGACGGCGCCGAACATCCCAGCCATGAGCGTGAAGCCGCCCAGTCCGAACGTCGGTACGAACATCTCCGGCAGCCCGTCCTTCGCCAGAGCCCAGCGTGCCCCCAGCCACAGCACCCAGAGTCCGACCATCACCGACGCAAAGAGTCGTGCAAGCTGATGGAGACGGAGTTCCTTGCGGATCAGGTGGCTCGTCGATGAGTTCCCGAGAAGGCGGACCATGACCCGATCGAACAGGGTCCCGGTGACGTCGATCGGCACGGCGGGTATCCGCCCGCCGGTGTCCTGGACCTCCAGAGTTCGAAGGATCCTCCGGGTCCGGAGTGCTCCGATCAGGCAAAGGATCGGCAACCCCGCCACGATCAGGGGACCCATCCAGAACGGCCTGAGGTCCCCCCCGGCATTCATCCTCGAGGCGACGACCACAGGGACCATCACGACGCTGGCAGGAACGGTGAAGCCAAACACCGCCCCGGCGATCGTGCTGCGCGTCAGGAGGGCGAACAGGGGTCCGAAACAGAATGCCGCCAGGATCACTCCCGCCACCTCCAACGGTCGTGAGGGTCGCAGGGTTCCGGGGTCGAGGCTGGGATCGGTGCGGGTGGTGAGTACGTGCGCTGCAGTGATCGCGAGCAGGGTGGCCAGGACGCCCAGTTTCTCGAGGTGCAGTCGGCTGCGTCGAACCGGCTGACAGAGCCAGGAGGCGAGGGTCCCGTGGGCGAACTCCGCACCGTAGAGGGTCGCGGCCATCCAGAAGGAACCCACGAGGAGGACGATGAAGCGGGCATCGAAGGAAACCACGTCCGGGTCGATGCCCAGAATGCCAATGCCCATCTGGGTCAGGAGGAATCCCGGCATCTGGGAGCGGACCTCGGCGAGGACACGTCGGGTCACGGGGCGGACGTCCCTCAGGCGACAGGCGATCAGTGGCAGGAGAAGGAGTATGCCGACGACCAACCGGAGTGCCGCAGAGGCATCGAACGGGGCGATCCCGGGTTCCAAGGAGTCGACCCACAGCTCCACGGCCGCCGGGAGGGGCAGGAGCAACCAGGCGGGATGGAACCCGTTCCGATACTGGGGAATGCGAAACGTCATGGGGTGGTGCCGGGTTGGACCGTGTGCAGAAAGATCTCCTCCAGGGTCAGCGACTCGATCTCGAGCGACGCAGGGCCCCGGGTCCGCAGGTGCTCCATCAGGGACTCACCCTCGCCGTTCACCACCAACTCCAAGGTTCGACCCCGACGTCGGATCGACCGGGCCTGGCGGAATTCGGAATCCTCGGGAAGGACTCCCTCGAACTCCGCGCGGATCCGTCGGAACCGTCCCCGCGCGTCGTCCGCCGTGGCGGTCAGGACCGCCCGGCCTTGGTCGACCACGGTGAACCGATCGATGAGTCCCTCGAACTCGGTGATCAGATGGGTGGAGACGAACACGGTCCGCTGGCCGGGTGCGGCATCCTGATAGGCTCCGATGATCGTCTGGATGAACTCCCTCCGGACGAGCGGGTCGAGTCCCGAGGTGGGTTCGTCGAGGACCAGAAGATCGGGCTCTGCGGCGATGGCACCGATGAGGGCGAGCTGGGTGCGCTGTCCCTTGCTGAGTCCGGTCGTGGGGAGGTCCGGATCCAGCTGGAGTTGTTCCAACAGCGATCGCTCGAGATCCCGGTTCCAGTGGCTGCGGAAGCTGGCCTGGTAGTCGAGCGAATCCCGCACGCTCATCCAGGGGTAGAACGCGACGAAGTCGGGCACGTAGGCGAGTCGGGCCTTCACCTCGGCCTCTTGTCGGGCCGGATCCATGCCGAACACCCGGACGGCGCCCCGGGTGGGGCGCAGGAGGTTCAGCAGGCACTTGATGGTCGTGGTCTTGCCGGCGCCGTTGCGTCCGAAGAACCCGTAGCATTCCCCGGGTTGCACCGTGAGGCTGAGTCCGTGGAGGGCCTCCGAACGGTCGTAGCGGTAGGCGAGGTCGTCGATGGAGATGGCGGGGCTGCTCATGGGGACGGTCTACGGTTCGGGTTCAGTGGGCGGCCGACTGGGATCGGTTCTGGGTCAACCGGTCGGCCAGGAGGCGCTTGAGTTCGGTGTCGGTGATGCCGAAGTGGTGCGCCTCGACGATCAGGGCATCGATTCCGGCGAGCAGGCGCTCCTGACGGACGGATTTGCTGAGGGGCGATTCCCCATTGGCCTTGAGGAAACAGCCGGAGCCCTGACGGGTCTCGATCACCCCTTCCGACTCCAGCTCGGTGTAGGCGCGGGCGACGGTGTTCCGGTTGATCCGCAGCTCCTCGGCGAGAGTTCGGACCGATGGCAGTGGTTCCCCCGGACGCAGCGTTCCTCCCGCCGCCGCCGATTTCACCTGCTGCACGATCTGTAGATAGACCGGTACGCCGGATTGGAACTGCACCTGGATTCGCATCGGGATTGTGAGGTGAACACTGTCCTAGGACAGTATGACAGTCAAGATGTCTTCTGGGATGGTGGCGCATCCAGGGCACGGAGGAGGCGGTGTTGGTGATGTGTCGAGGGGTTCCTGGGGAAGAAACGGCACTCGCGCTGGACGACCGGCTGGGTGCAGCGTCCTCGGTGCTGTCCCGGATCAGGACCGGTCCGGTCCGCAGCAAAGAACAGATCTCCTCTCATGCTTCTCGCCGAAATCACTCACGTCCAGACTGTGGCCCAGAATGGGATCGGGATCGGTTCCGCGATCGCGATCGTGTGTTCGTGGCATCGGAACCGATCGATCCTCCTTGCACTGGTGGCGGGCATCCTCTCGTGGGTCTACGTCATCTACTTTGCGTTGACCCGCAGACCTGACGAGTCCCGGTAGCCGGTTCTGTTGACGAACCCTGCTCCAGGGGGAGGGCCCCAGCGGGTGGATGGGCTTGGGTCCTCGGATCCATCGCATGGACGCTGGACTGGGACGCCTTGCCTCTGAGGGTTGCGCCGGGGGCCAGGCGGGGAATCCTCGGGGGTGTCGACCCATCCTTATCCCTCCACACGGGGCGAGGCCTTGGCCCGTCTGGAAGACTTCCTGCCGACGGCGGGCCGCTATGGACGGGATCGCAATGGCGTCCTCCCAGGGCACCCGAACGTGTCGAGGCTCTCGGCGGCCCTCCGATCCCGTCTGATCACCGAGGAGGAGGTCCTCCGCAGGGTCCTGTCGGTCCACCCGTTTCCGGCGGTCGAGAAGTTTGTCCAGGAAGTGGTCTGGCGGACCTATTGGAAAGGGTGGCTGGAACTGCGACCCCAGGTGTGGACGATCTATCGCGAGCGGGTGGTCTGGCTCCGCCAGAACGCTCCTGAGCCTGTCCTTCGTCGCGCCGAGGAGGTGGCTGCTGGGAGGAGCGGGGTTGCGGTGATGGATCGCTTTGCGCGGGAACTCCTCACCACGGGCTATCTGCACAACCACGCCCGGATGTGGTGGGCCTCGTTCTGGATCCATGTGGAACGACTGCCGTGGGAACTCGGGGCGGACTTCTTCTTCCGTCACCTTCTGGATGCGGATCCTGCCAGCAACACACTCTCGTGGCGCTGGGTCGCGGGTCTGCAGACACCGGGCAAGGTCTACCTGGTCCGACGCTCCAATCTTGAACGGTTCGCGGATCCGTCGTGGTTGGATGACACCTCGGGACTGGGTCGGCTGGACGATTCACGGGTCGAGGCGGCCGATGTGGAGGAGCATGCCGACCTGAAGGTGCGACCGCTTGCAGTCCTGCCGGAGGACTTGGAGGTGTCGAGGGACCCGATTGGACTCTGGCTTCACGAGGAGGATGGACTTCTCGAGACGTCGCCTGTCACGGCCTTGAGGCGTCCGACCCTGGTGTCGACCCCCCTGGAATCGGATCCCGAGCACCCACTGAGTCCTGTGGTCCAGACCTGGAAGGCCCGGGCCATTTCCGACGCCTGCGGGCGCGCCGGGTCCCACTTCCAGTCTGGCGCCCGCATGGAACGATCGACGACAGGATCCCTCGCTGAGCCGTTGGCTGGAATGGCGAGGCTCCAGGGCTGCCCTCGGCTGGTGGGTTTGGCGCCCGCAGCGGGGCCGATCTCGGACCAGCTCGGGGAAATCCGGCGGCATCTGGAGACGCAGGGCGTCAATCTGAACCTGGTCCGTCGCCGTTGGGATTCGACCCTCTGGCCGTGGGCGAGCAGGGGATTCTTCCCATTCTGGGAGAGGGTCCGAGGGAGACTTGGATCCACTGCCGGGGGTGATGATGCGGTCAACGCTCTGCTGCAACAGGTGCCGTAGCGCCCCCGCGGCCGGGAAATGAGGTGGGCGAGGTCCGGTATCATGGACGCAAAACCCGAGGCGTCTTAATCGGAGCCTAACCTGGGATCTGTTAGATCACCCGGCCATGCGACCCGTCAAACCGAACCGAATCCCTCCCGTCTCCATGCATTCACGACAAATCCGATCCCTCGGTCTCCTGCCGCTGGCCCTGATCACAGTCCATCTCCGGGCGGCGTCCCCGCTGGATGTCCACCTCCAACAGGTGGCGCAGCGGCCCCCTCCGCCATCAACCTCCCATGCCCCCATGGCGACGCCTGGGAATCAGCGGTTTGGCGAACCCCTGTCCAACCTGCCACCGGCACTCGTCTCGGATTTCGGGGCTGGCTGGGAGGAATTCAACACTGTGGAGACGCGGGAAGGGGGGCTTGGACCGATCTTCAACAATGTTTCCTGTGTGTCCTGCCACGGGGCCCCGAGTCCCGGAGGAGCGAGTGCCATCGTGGTCCGACGCTTCGGCCGGACTGTCGGTGGGGTCTTTGATCCGATGGATTCCCTGGGAGGATCCCTGCTCCAGGACTTCGCCATCGCACCGGCAGCCCGGGAGATGATCCCGCGGGAGGCCACAGTCATCGCCCTGAGGCAGTCGACCCCCCTGTATGGATCCGGGCTCATCGAGGCGATTCCGGACACCGTCCTCCTCCAGAATGCGCAACGTGTGAAGCCGGACGGCGTCCGAGGGCATGCATCCCGGGTTGTGGATGTCGTCTCCGGTCAGGTGCGGGTGGGCCGATTCGGCTGGAAATGCCAACAGGCGACGTTGCTGGCATTCTCCGGGGATGCCTATCTGAACGAGATGGGCATCACGAGCCGGTTCTTTCCCAAGGAGAATGCCCCGAACGGAAAGGTGTCCCTGCTGGAGACCCTCGACACCATCGCGGATCCCGAGGATGCGGTGGATCCGTTGACCGGGAAGGGGGACATCGATCATGCGGCCGACTTCATGCGCCTCCTGGCGCCGCCGCCGCGGGGGAAGATCACCGCCTCCGTGCGACAGGGGGAGACCCTCTTCCAACAGGTCGGCTGCGCCGTGTGCCACATCCCGACCCTGACGACCGGACCGAATCCGGTCGCAGCCCTCAACCGTCAACCCGTGAACCTCTACTCGGACCTGCTGCTGCACGACATGGGTACCCTCGGGGATGGCATTGCCCAGGGCGATGCAGGTGTCCGGGAGATGCGGACGGCTCCGTTGTGGGGACTTCGGGCGAGTGCTCCGTACCTGCATGATGGACGGGCGAGATCGGTGGACGAGGCGATCCAGGCCCACGCCGGGGAGGCCTCCGTGGCCCGGGATCGATACCAGCGTCTGGCCCCGACCCAACGCAGCCAGCTGCTCGAGTTCCTGGACTCGCTCTAGTTCCGGAGCTGGTCCCAGTCGGATTTGATTCACCCGCGATTGGATTTCTGTGAGGCTCGACTGTGGCGCTGGGTCGGGTGCGACCCGGCGCCAAGGGGCCTCATGAAACTGCCGCTGGAGTCCATCTTCGGAACAGATCCCGCCTTTGTTCAACGGTTCGTCAACACGACGACAGCGGTTGGGCTCCGGTATCTTCTCCTGGCAGGGATCGCCTGGCTGCTCGCCTACTGGCTGTTCCGAAATCGCTGGTCCCATCGAAAGATCATCCCTCGACAGCCGACGTCCTCCGATCTCCGACGTGAACTTGGGTACTCCGCACTGACGGTGGTCGTCTTTGGTCTGATCGGAGCGGCCACGATCTCGGCCGCACGGCAGGGTTGGACCCAGATGTACTGGAGGATTCCCGAACACGGTTTGGGGTGGTTCTTGGGCAGCATCTTCGCCGCGATCCTGCTCCACGACACCTACTTCTACTGGACCCATCGGCTGATGCATCAGCCCCGGCTGTTCCCGGTCTTCCATCGGGTCCATCACCTCTCCAAAAACCCCTCTCCCTGGGCGGCCTATTCCTTCGCCCCGGCCGAGGCGGTCGTGGAGGCGGGAATCTTCCCTCTCACGGTGATGATCCTGCCGATCCATCCATTGGCCTTCGGTCTCTTCATGCTCTGGCAGATCCTCTTCAACGTGGCGGGCCACACCGGATTCGAATTCCATCCGAAATGGCTGATGAACACGCCGCTGAGGTTCCTCCTGAACACGCCGACCAATCACGTCCTGCATCACGAGACGATGCGGGGGAACTACGGGCTCTATTTCAATGTCTGGGACCGTCTGATGGGGACGAACCATCCCGACTATGAATCCCGGTTCCGCGAGGTGACCTCGAGGTCGGCACAGCCCGGTTGACCCACACCGATTCCGCCGTGGCCGTCACCGTTCGCGGTCGATGTGGAAGTGGTGAAGGACGCGTTGGAACAGCGGGGAGACCATGATCCCGGCGGCGGTGACGAAGACGACGCCGGAGAAGAGGGCATAGGCGGAGGCGAACAGCTTCGCGGTGTCCGTCTCCAAGGGCGCCACGGGACCCATGCCGGTCAGGATCATCGCGGCGTTGTAGAGGGCGTCGATCCAGCTCAGGCCGGCCAGGTGGCGGTAGCCCACCGTCCCGATGCCCAGCGAGATCAGGATGAGAATCGTGGAGGCCCCGAGGGCCCTCAGCAGCCAGAGTCCGAGGATGTGGTGCGGAATCTTCTTCCCGGGATGTGGCGGAGGGCGGTGGATCATGGCGACGAGCATGGAGGGAAACCCGTGATGGGCCA
>CAZZKQ010000009.1:0-21340 GCA_964654875.1 uncultured Verrucomicrobiota bacterium
GGATGAAGCGGGTCAGATCACCATAGGTGATGGAGCCGGACTCCATCAATCGGGCGCCATACCAGAAGACGAGGACGATGGAGCCAAAGACCCCGAAGATGATGAAGGACACCAGCGACGCCCGATACATCGCTGTCTTGAGGACAAGATCCAGGAAGCCGTGGATCTGCTGCGAGTACCGGTCCAGCTCGAGTCGTTCGTTGCCGAAGGCCTTCACCGTCGCGATGCCCTGCAGGGCTTCGTGGACGACCGAACCTCCCGCCGCGAGGCGGTCCTGTGCATCCCGGGAGCGCTTTCGGATCCGGCGTCCGAAGAGGACCGCAGCCAGCATGAGGACCGGGAAGGTGGAGATCATCACCCCGCCGAGCCGCCACGAGGTGACGGCGATGAGGATCACGCCACCCACCAGGAGCGTCGTCTGCCGAAGAAACTGGGGTATTGTCGTGGTGAAGGTCTCCTCGATCACCGAGAGGTCCGCCGCGAGGCGGCTCGAGAGTTCGCCGACGCGGCGATCCCCAAAGAATCCCATCGGGAACCCGATGAGCCGTCCAAAGGTGTCGATGCGAAGATCCGCGAGCGCACGTTGACCCGACTGGTGGAATCCCATCGAGGAGAAGAACGAGAAGAATGCCTGCGTCGCGAGGCAACCGACGAGGATCAAGGCAGTGCCATCGATCCCAGACGCCCAGGCAGTCGAAGCGCCCGACCTGGTGCCGGTGAGGGCGGCATCGAGGAGTTTTCCCGTCAGGAATGGAAAGGCGAGGCCGAGGGACGTCGAGACCAGCAGGCATCCCGCCGCCACGGCGAGGCGGCCACGGTAGGGTCCGAGATAGCCGAACAACACGGCGGCCTGGCGGAAGGATTCCGAGTTGAATCGGCTCCGTGCTGGGGTACTGGCGGGCCCGGATTGAGGGGACGGTTCGGACGGCACGCCCAAGGATCCCACGCCATGCTGAAGTCTCAAACCCCATCTGGCCGCCATGGTCTTGATCCCGTCAGGTCTCAGCCGGGGTTGAAACTTCCCATTCCCCACGTCCACCCTTCGGGACCATGCGTCACGAGTCCATCGACCCTTCGCTGTTCGTCCACAATCGGCAGCGCCTCGCACGTCTGCTGCTCCCGAACTCCCTTGCGATCGTCAACGCCAACGACCTGGTTCCGACGAATGCCGATGGCCTCCATCGCCCGGTGCCCAACTCGGATCTCTTCTATCTCACCGGCGTGGAACAGGAGGAGAGCATCCTGCTGCTCTATCCGGAGGCAGATGACGAGCGGATGCGCGAGATCCTGTTCCTTCGGGAGACGAACGACCACATCGCCACCTGGGAAGGCCACAAGCTCACCAAGGAGGAGGCCCGAAAGGTCACTGGCGTCCGGCGCGTCGAGTGGTTGTCGAGCTTCCCGGCTCTCTTCCATCGGCTGATGTGCGAGGCCGAGCACGTCTACCTCAACTCAAACGAGCACAAGCGTGCGGACATCGTCGTCCAGACCCGTGATGCCCGGTTTGTCGATTCGGTGATGCGGCAGTTCCCGCTGCACACCTACCATCGCCTCGCCCGGGTGATGCATCGGCTCCGCATCCTGAAGTCTCCCGCCGAGGTGGAGCTGCTTCGGAAGGCGTGTCAGATCACCAAAGCCGGTTTCCAGCGGGTTGCCCGGTTTGTGAAGCCCGGGGTCAACGAATGTGAGGTCGAGGCGGAATTCTCGCACGAGTTCATCCGTCGTCGGGCCACCTTCGCGTATCCACCGATCATCGCTTCCGGGGCCAACGCCTGCGTCCTCCACTACCTCGACAACCAGGAGACGTGCCGCGACGGCGACCTCCTCCTGCTCGATGTGGGCGCCAGCTACGCCAACTACAATGCCGACATGACCCGGACCATTCCGGTCTCCGGTCGATTCACGCGCCGGCAGCGGCAGGTCTATCAGGCCGTCCTCCGGGTGCTGAAGGCCCAGATTCGCGGTCTGACCCCGGGAAAGAAGCCTCAGCAGTGGCAGGAGGAGTCCGAGGAGTTGATGGCCCGGGAGTGTGTCGATCTTGGGCTGCTCAAACCCAAGGACCTGAAGGTGAAGGTCGAGGATCGGATGGCCCTTCCGGTGAAGCGATTCTACATGCACGGCTGCGGGCATCCTCTCGGGCTCGATGTGCACGATGTCGGATTCACCACCGAACCCTTTGCCCCGGGATGGGTCATGACCGTCGAACCGGCAATCTACCTGAAGGAGGAAGGTTTCGGCGTGCGCCTTGAGAACGACATCCTCATCACCGAGACGGGGTTCGACGATCTCATGGGCGACATTCCGCTCGAGGTCGACGAGATCGAGGCGCTCATGGCCAGGCGTCGTTGATGGACCTGGCTATACCCCCCAACATCTCCCTCCCCCGCGTGGCACGACTCTCCCAATTCATCACGATCCAGGCCTTGTTCCGGGTCCATCCCGGGCGCCGCGAGATTGTGGATCGTCTGCTCGTCGAACTCGACAGGCGCGCCTCGGACGAACCCCTGGTCCTGTTCCATGAAGCCTCGTTCCACTCCGACAATTTGGCGCTGCGTATCGCGTATCCCTCGGCGGTTTCGCTCCTCGACCATCTCGCCGGCTCGTCGGATGGCTTCGAGCGCCTCCTATCGGAGACCGATCTGATCCGGATGGAGGTTCATGGTCCGGAGGCGGAATTGTCCCAGCTCCGAGGACCTCTCGGTGTCTTCCAGCCGGACTGGTTTGTGCTGGCGGCGCCCCGTTCCTAGCCGGGCCGACCCTGCCCCGTCCTCTTCCCTTCGATTCCCCGGAACATCGCGCTGGCTCAGACCGCCAGGGGTGACCCGGTCAGCTTCTCATAGGCTTCCAGATATTTGTTTCGCGTCCTCTCCACCACGTCTTGAGGCAAGGCGGGTGCCGGAGGCGTCTTGTCCCAGTCGAGAGTCTCGAGGTAATCGCGGACAAACTGCTTGTCGTAGCTGGGCTGACCCCGTCCAGGTTGGTACTGGTCTGCGGGCCAGAACCGGGAGGAATCGGGTGTCAGAGCCTCGTCGATCAACAGAAGACCCGAGTCGTCGATCCCGAACTCGAATTTGGTGTCGGCTATGAGGATGCCGCGTTCCCTCGCATGGCGTCGCGCCTCCGCGTAGAGACGCAGGCTCAGTTCACGGACCTTTGCAGCCACCTCGCTGCCGACGATGTCGACCGCCTGGGCGTACGAGATGTTCTCGTCGTGCCCGGTCTCGGCCTTGGTTGCCGGCGTGAAGATCGGTTCAGGGAGTTCGCTGCACTCCTTCAATCCAGACGGCAATGCGATCCCACAGACGGTCTGGTTGGACCGGTATTCCTTCCAACCGGATCCGGCGAGATAGCCTCGGACGACGCACTCGATGGCGAGCGGTCTGGCCTTCTGCACGATCATGCTGCGACCGCGCACCTGGGGCGCGTGGGGCTGGAGCTCAGGGGGCAGCGGATCGTGGGCGCGACCCATGCGATGGTTGCGCAGCCATGGAGCGCTGAAGTCGAACCAGAAGTGCGAGATCTGGGTCAGGACCTGTCCCTTCTGGGGGATGCCATTGGGCATCACACAGTCGAAGGCGGAAATCCGATCGGTGGCGACGAAGAGGAGACGATCCCCGAGATCGAAGACCTCCCGAACCTTCCCGGATTTGACTTTCCGGATTCCGGGAAGATCGAGTGTCAAGAGCGGTGCATCCATGCGGGACAGGGTTGGATGAGGGTGCCGACGGGTCGAACCAAAAAGTCTGCCGGGCCCCGGCGACCGTCGATGGGCCCTTGTCTCAGGACTTCGTGCGCTCCGCCTTGATGCCCGAGGCGAGGAGGGTCTCGAAGTGGGGTGGTGCTTCCTCGCGAGCGACGACGGTGATCTCGATCCGTTGGAAGCCAGCCTTCTCCATCCAGTCCTGGAGATCGGCCTCGGCGAATCCGTGCCATCGATCCCCGTACAGTTCCCTCGCCCGTTCGAACCGATGCTTCACGAGATCTAGGATCATGACCTGGCCCCCGGGCTTGAGAATGCGGTAGGCACTCTGGATGGCGCGGGCAGGGGAATCGGCGTGGTGGAGCGCCTGGCTCAGGATCACGAGATCGACCATATCCGGATCAATCGGAGGATCCTCGAGATTGCCCTGCCGGAACTCGAGGTTGGTCATTCCGTTCTTCTTCGCCTTGGCGGCACCGTACTCGACCATCTTCTCGGAGTTGTCGACCGCGATGACCTTGCGGCAGCGCAGCGCGAGCAGTTCCGACAGCAAGCCTTCGCCTGAACCCAGGTCGGCAACCTCAAGCGGCGGCAGGATCCGCAGCAGCATGTGGCCAAATGCCTGCCACGATCTTCCGGGTCCATAGCTGCGATCGAACCGGCCTGCGACCTCGTTGAAATACTTCTCGGCCTGTTCCGACCGCCGCGCGACGACGCGTCGGAGATTGATCACATCGGCCGACCTCTCCGGGAGTTCCTGGGCACCTCGGACACCCACCTGCACGAGTTCCCGATCCTCCTGGGATCTGGGTGCGATGCGATAGAACGTACGCTTTCCCTCGCGTCGGGCCGTGACGAAGCCGGATTCGTGGAGAAGGCCGAGGTGGGTGGAAATCCGGGACTGGCCCAGGCGCGTGATCTCCTGAAGTTCGTTGACCGACAGCTCCTCGTGCTCGAGCAGGGAGAGGAGACGGAGACGGGTTGGATCCGCCAGAGCCCGCAACGCCTTGAGGGTATCGCTCACCCCGGCAGGCTGGCCCACGCAGGTGGATTCCGTCGAGCCCCGGCTGCCTCGGGTTTGGTGGGCCCAACAGGATTCGAACCTGTAACCAAGGGATTATGAGTCCCCTGCTCTAACCGTTGAGCTATGGGCCCCGGGGGGTGCCGATCCAACTCCGGATACGACTGGGAATCAATCGGTCTCGGAGAGCATGAACGGAGCACTGCGCGGAGCAACGCGGATGTTCGACGTAGGCCCGATCCATGCGCACTCCTCGGATCCCCACCCCTCCGGTACTCCCCACTCGCAGAGATGGCCTTTTCCTCTTGCGGTGAATCCATCGCGTTTCGAGGCTGGGCCCCTCAGATCGTGTCGATGTCAGGAGGCCTATCCACCCATTTGCGCCGGATTCCAGCTGGAGTCCTGCCATGGCTTGGCCCTGCCTTCATCGTCTTCTGGTGGGTTCGGGACCTCTCCTTCCAGTGGGCCGGCAACCCCGAATTCCAACACGGCTGGCTCGTCGCGGCTCTCACCGGATTCCTGATCTGGGACCGGCTCGAATCCGCTCCGGTCGACGACACACCGTCGACCTCCTACTGGCCTCTCGGCCTGGGCATCCTGGGTTTTCCCCTCGTCACGGTGGCCGAGCTCTATCGGATCGGAGTCGCTCGATCCCCCGCCCAGTGCATGTGCCTCAGCCTCGGATGCTCCCTGTTCCTCATCGGCAACATCCTGTTGCTCCGCGGACCCACGACACTTCGCCACTTCGCCTTTCCCTTCCTGTTTTTCTTCCTCGCGGTGCCGATCCCCAAGATTCTCTGGAACCCCATCGTCTTCACCCTTCAGTCGTGGGTCTCCATTCTGGATGTTGAACTGCTCAACCTCACCGGGATCCCGGCGGCCCATCAGGCCCACGTCATTCTCCTCCCCAATGGCCAGGTGGGTGTCGACGAAGCCTGCAGCGGCATCCGAAGCCTCCAATCAAGCCTCATGGCTGCTTTGTTCATCGCAGACCTCGTCCTCCATCGCCTCTCGGCCAAGATCGCGTTTTTCTTCCTCGGTATTGCCCTTGCCGTTATCGGTAATCTCATTCGTTCTTATACCCTTTCTGTGCTCGCATTCCATTACGGTATCGATATCGTTGATAAATGGCATGATACTGCGGGATGGAGCATCCTTGGTTTCACAAGTGCCGGGGTCATTCTTTTGGCCTGGTTCATCAACCGTCTGGAAAATGCACGCGCTACCGAGTCGGGTGCGCAATCCTAAGATGCAAGTCCCTGACCAAAAAGAGGTTGTGGATAGGCTCGAGGGGGTGGGCGAGGAGAACCTCTGGTTCGTCGCACACGTCAGACCGCGGTGTGAAAAGAAACTCCAGGATTTCTGTCATCGGGAAGGGTATTCGACAACGTTACCGTTCTTCAAATCGGTCAAAAAATACCGTCGAAAGAAGGTCGAGTTCCTGAAACCCCTGTTTCCCGGGTACCTGTTTCTTCACGTCGACCGGTTCTCCGCCTCGAAAGTCCGTCAGAACCAGTATCTGGCGAACCTGCTGGAACCCCCGGATCAATTCGAATTCGCCTCACAGCTGCAACAGATCCTGGAGGCCTTGTCCTCGGATTCGGAGGTGCGGCTCTGTCCCAACATCGTCGAGGGGCAACGGGTCCGGATCAAACTGGGTCCACTCCGAGGCGTCGAAGGCGTGGTGATCCAGAGGCAGGGAGCCTTGGAGATCCAACTCCGTCTGGACTTCATCGGACAGGCGGCTGCGCTGCGCGTGGATGCCGATCAGGTCGAGCCCGTCTGAGTGTCCACCCGGCGGAGCTGCTGGGAGCCTAGGTTGGCCCGCCACCATTGCAGTCCACGGATCCACAGCCCTCCTCGGTCGATTCGCCCAGTCCGCGTTTGGCCCACACGAGGACAAGACTGAGATCCGCGGGTGACACTCCAGAGATTCTGGAGGCTTGTCCAAAGGTCCTCGGACGGATCTGACCCAGCTTCTGACGGGCTTCATTCCGAAGGCCAGGAACCCGACTAAAATCGAATCCCACCGGAATCTCGCGTTCCTCCATGGTGCGGAAACGCTCAACCTCAGCGACCTGCCGTTGGATATAGCCTGCGTACTTCACAGAGAACTCGACCTGCTCGATCACCTCATCGGAAAGGTCTGTGCGAGCACCTTGAAGGTCACGATAGGCAACCTCCGGTCGGCGGAGCAGTTCTTCCAAAGTGTCTTGTCCCCAACGCGTTGTGGAGATCCTTGCGAGTTCATTGCGGATGGACGCCTCCTTCTCGACCACCCGGGCGTGATGGGCTTCCGGCAGGAGCCCTATCTCCCGTCCCAACCCTGACAACCGCAGGTCGGCGTTGTCCTGTCGGAGCAGGAGCCGGTATTCCGCTCGGGAGGTGAACATCCGATAGGGTTCCGAGGTTCCTTTCGTGACCAGGTCATCAATCAGAACTCCGATGTAGGCCTGATCCCGGCCCAGGACGAGTGGCGGCCGACCCTGAACCCGTCGTGCGGCATTGATTCCCGCGATCAGGCCCTGGGCTGCAGCTTCCTCATAGCCCGAGGTTCCGTTGATCTGTCCGGCCAGGAACAGGTTCCGACACACCTTGGTCTCAAGACTGGGGGCCAACTGCGTGGGATGGCTGAAGTCGTATTCCACGGCATAGGCGGGACGTAGGATTTCCGCGGATTCACAACCCACGATGGTTTGGACCATCTCGATCTGAACCTCGAAGGGAAGGGAGGTGGAGAAGCCGTTGACGTAGATCTCGTCAGTGGAGATTCCCTCCGGTTCGAGGAACAGCTGGTGCTGGGGTTTGTCGGCAAAACGGACAAACTTGTCCTCGATGCTCGGACAGTACCGGGGACCGATCCCCTCGATCACCCCGGAGTACATGGGGGATTTGTGGAGGTTTTTGAGGATGATCTCGCGGGTCTTTTCGGTGGTGTTGGTGATCCAGCACGACAGCTGCCCTCCGATTCGATCCAAGATGGATCCCGGAGGATAGATCGAGGCCTTGCCGGAACGCTGATCCATCGGCCGCCCTTGTTCCACGTGGAACAACGGGTCGTTCCAAACGTCCTCCTTCCAATAGGAGAACCACGACGGCGGATCCTCACCCGGTTGGACCTCACATCGGCTGAAATCCAGGGACCGCTTGACCAGTCGAGGTGGGGTACCGGTCTTGAGTCGACCCAGTTCGAGGCCTGCCTCCTTGAGCGATCCCGACAGTCCCATCGCAGCCGCCTCGCCAGCTCGACCGCCGCTCTGCTGGTTGGATCCCACGTGCATCAGCCCCCGGAGAAAGGTCCCTGTGGTGACCACCACGACTTCTGCCCGGAATCGAACCTCCAGCGCCGTGTCGACTCCAACAACTCGATTCCCGTCTCGGACCAAAGCGACCGTCTGGGCCTGTCGGCAGTCGAGGTTCGGTTGCCGTTCACAGATCCACTTCATCCGGAACTGGTAGGCCTTCTTGTCGCACTGGGCCCGAGGCGCTCGCACCGAGGCTCCTTTGCGCATGTTCAGCATCCGGAACTGGATTCCGGTCAAATCTGTCGTCTTCCCCATCTCCCCGCCCAGAGCATCGATCTCCCGGACCAGATGTCCCTTGGCCAGGCCACCAATCGCCGGGTTGCACGACATCTGGCCGATCGTGTCCAGATTGGTGGTCAAGAGGAGGGTCTGACACCCCATCCGGGCAGAGGCCAAGGCTGCCTCGACTCCGGCGTGGCCCGCGCCAACGACAATGACGTCGTATCGCTTCGGATACTCGAACATGCCGTCAGGATAGACCCAATCCCGGGTTGTGTTCCACGTGGAACACTAGGCCTGCTTCTCTTGGCCCTACTCTCCCCGCCACAACCTGACCCCCAAAACCCCCGCCACTCCCGCTGCGCCAATCAATATGCTTCCGAGAAGCAGCACCTTCCCGACTTCTCGGGTTCCCACACTGAGGAGAACTCCGGCCGCTGCAACCAGAACGATGTCCAAACCGACCAGGACCGCTGGAATCCAACCCGGAGTGGGACGCATTCGGATCCCCTTCACTGCCGGGGTCTGGCCCTGGACCCTCACTTCAACCGCAGGTTCTGTCGTCGGTCTTTCTGGTGCCCTGAGGAACAATCGAACCGCACCCTCAGGGACTTCATGGGTCTTCCCGGGAGTCGGTACCGGTTCCATCAACGATCCCAAACCCTTTCCTAGACCCGTTCGCCTCATGATGTCCACGAGGCTGACGCTAGGGCCCTGCAGGGACAATCCCGAGTTATCCACCTTCTGTTCGCCCACAATGGATTCCGGGCTGGTTTCAAACGCATTGGGTACCCACCCTTCAGCTCAACCGCGTTATTCCATGGCGACCCCTCCGTTCCCAGAGGCTCCAATTGAAATCATTGATTCCCACACTGGCGGTGAGCCCACCCGGCTTGTCCTTTCTGGCGGCCCCCCTCTCGGCCCGGGTTCCTGTCCTGAACGTCTCGCGGAATTCCGGGACCGCTTCGACCCCTACCGATCCGCCATCGTCAATGAGCCTAGGGGTTCCGATGTTCTCGTGGGCGCCCTTCTTGTTCCGCCTACGCTTCCGGAAACTCTGGGTGGGGTCCTCTTCTTCAACAACGTTGGGTATCTGGGCATGTGCGGCCACGGCACCATCGGCGTGATCGCGAGTCTTCATCACCTCGGTCGGATCGCTCCCGGTGTCCATCATCTCGAGACTCCGGTCGGTCTCGTCTCCACCGTGCTGCATCCAGACGGTCGGGTTTCCCTCGACAATGTCCCGAGCTACCGGACGGCCCATCGTGTTTCGATCCAGATTCCCGGGATTTCCTCTCCCGTGGTCGGCGACGTCGCCTGGGGTGGCAATTGGTTCTTTCTCGTTCGGGAACCCCACCAGGACCTGTCCCTTGAACGGATCGACGCCCTCACCGACGTGGCTTGGGCGATCCGGAACCATCTCAACCGCAACGGGTTTCCTGAGATCGACCATATTGAGTTGTTTTCGGACGGATCTCCCGGGGCGAATTCTAGGAACTTCGTGCTGTGTCCCGGCAAGGCCTACGACCGATCTCCCTGCGGTACGGGCACCAGTGCCAAGCTGGCCTGTCTTGCCGCCGATGGGGTCCTGGAGGAGGGGGCCCTCTGGGTCCAGGAAAGCATTGTCGGTTCTCGTTTCACCGGGTCCTATCGATGGATCGATCGATCCAAGGGCGTGATCCTCCCGACTCTATCCGGATCGGCCTTCGTCACGGCTCGCTCCACCCTCCTGCTCCATCCTTCGGACCCCTTTGTCTGGGGCATCCGACGTTGATCGCCTCGATGCGCGGCCCCGATCCAGCGGAACCTTGGCCCTGAATCCTCCGTCACCGCGAGGTCTGTTCCGCTAGAGCACCGGCGAGCCGTCGGGCACTCTCCGGCGCCAAGTGAAGCCCATCAGAATAGCGAATCGGCTCAGCCCATTCGAGGCTTTGCCGATAAAGGTCGATCGTCGGAAGACCCAGGTCCCTGACCAATAGATCCACATCATCCTGACCCCGGGGATCCACCGGATTCTCCCGGCCCACAGGAAGCCGGATCAGGACCACCTTGGTTCCCCTCGCCTCCAATTCACGGACCGCACGGATCAATTCCTCGGGGTGTGGAACCGATTTTGAGCCATCCTTAGCGTTAATCGGGCCCTTGGCTTCAGCGACCTGGCCCCCTTCCTGACGCTGATGGGATTTCAACCATCCATACAGCACTGTGGTTGGCCGACTCTCGGCTTTCGTTAACGTTACTTCACTGTGTAAACGTCGATCCATGCCTGTGGATAGGGCCAGCAGCTGGTGATCATTGGCCCGGACAGGATTCCACAGCCGATGGGCTTCGAGGAGGACCAGATCCGGCGTCTTAGCCTGGCCGAGAGCCAGTTGGAGACCGGTGATTGGACTTGCCCCATCCAATCCAAGATTAACGATATCCTCAAGGTTTGAACCCTTGAAATAACTCGGGAGAAGCCGTCCAGCGATGGACGTCCCCACGATCAGGCACTT
The DNA here is from genome assembly GCA_964654875.1 of uncultured Verrucomicrobiota bacterium. GTDB lineage: Bacteria > Verrucomicrobiota > Verrucomicrobiia > Limisphaerales > UBA9464 > UBA9464. The sequence goes on from CAZZKQ010000009.1 coordinate 10,741, forward strand.
CGGTGTTGGGCCTTCGAGGAACCGTTCGATCCTCATCCGGTTCGCCGTGTAGTTGGTTTCGGCAAGCTCTGGCCTGGGCAACTGGATCCGGGCCACACTCCAGAGGCCACACAGGACGGCCGCCACGATCAGGATCCTCAGCGATTGGGATGCGGACTGCATCAGTTCAGAACTGGAAGTAGATGAACTCTCCCGGAGGTCCGGAGTTGGTGAGGATGAGGAAGAGCATGGCGCCGTGGAGGACGACCGTGACCCGATCCGCGGTCTGGCGCGACCACGTCCGACGCCAGGGTTCGGTGGCTCCCCAGAGGTGCCAGAGGACGACGGGCATGGAAAAGCAGGCGATCACATACAAAGCTTGGACCTGGGGTGGACCGCCTTGGGTGGCGAGGGTTCGAAGATAAAGAGCCGCCTGGCCAAATTCCGGAAGCTGGAAGAGAAGCCACAGAAAGGTCACGGCGGTGAAGCACAGGAAGGCCTGGATGATCGAAAAAAGGGACCAAGGCCTCGACTCATCGACCCGGTGCCGCCCGGTCAGCCGTTCCACGGCCAGCAGAACGCCATGGGCGGTTCCCCACACGGCATAGCTCCAGGCCGCCCCATGCCAGAGGCCGCCAAGGAACATCACGAGAAACAGGTTCCGATAGGTCCTCCATTCACCCCTCCGGTTGCCTCCCAAAGGGATGTACAGATACTCACGGAGCCAGGACGAAAGGGTCATGTGCCACCTTCTCCAGAACTCGGTGATGCTGCGGCTGAGGTACGGGTGGTTGAAGTTCGCGGGGAGTTCGTACCCAAACAGCCGGGCCAATCCGATGGCGATGAGCGAATACCCGGCGAAGTCGGCCAGGAGCTGGAAGGAAAAGGCATAGACAAGCGCGGCCAGATTGATGCTGGGGAGGTCGAGGAATTCCGGATATCGGATGGCCGCCGTCACCTCCTTCAGATTGTCCGCCACCACCATCTTGAGGAAGAAGCCTAGGATGAGGGTCTTCACGGAGGCATCCCAAGGAATCTGGGTGAGGCGCTTCGGGCCGATCTGGTGGAAGAATTCTCCGGCCTTCACGATCGGACCCGCCACCAACTGGGGGAAGAACGCCTTGAAGAAGGTGACGTTGCCGTAGTGGCGTCCCACCCGTCCGCCACCGTCCTCGCCGGGGAGTCCTGGGATGCCCTTCGATCCCGCATGCCACGCATCAACGACGAGGCTGATCCCTTGGAAGGTGAAGAAGGAAATGCCGACGGGCAGGGGAATGCTGCTCAGCCAGGGTCCGATCAGGATCCAGAGGGCCTCGGGCAGAACCAGTCTTCCGATGAGGCCCGCGTACTTGAAGAAGCCGAGGGTTCCCAGGTTGAAGACCAGTGCCCAGAGAAGCACATGCCTTCGTTGCCGATCCGTCCGCCCAGAACGGAACAGGGCCCACGAGGCGGCGCTGTTGACCCAGCAGGCAATAGCCAGCAGCGGGATGAGCCGGGGATGACTCCAGCCATAGAAGAGGAAGCTGCTGAGTGTCAGCACCCCAACCTGCCAGCCCTGGCTTCGACCCAGGTAGTGCAGGGCGAACACCACCGGCAGAAAGAGGGCGAACGGCCAGCTGACGAAGGACATGGTGAATCGACGGTCGCCTAGCTAAAGGGCAGGCGGTGTGGCGAACAAGCCGTTTCGGGGCAGGGGAACATTGCCCCAGTTCCACCGACTATCGGATTGAGTGGGTCGCCGACATCGGGAGACTCGTGCCGGCGTTCCACGCCGATCTCGAATGTGCGGCATCTGCGGCATCTGGAACTTTGGCTCGGACGAACCGGTGGATCGGGACGTCGTCATGGCCATGACCCGACGGATCCATCACCGGGGTCCGGATGAGGAGGGGATCCATGTCGAAGGCCCCGTAGGACTCGGATTCCGGCGACTGAGCATCGTCGATCTCGCCCACAGCCATCAGCCGATGTCGAATGCCGACCGGTCAGCGTGGATCACGTTCAACGGCGAGATCTACAACTACCGGGAGCTACGGATGGGACTCGAAACCCGATTCGCGTTCCACACCTCGGGCGATACCGAGACACTGCTTCATCTTCTGGAGCTGAAGGGGCCGGCTGCCCTCTCGGATCTGGTTGGGATGTTTGCATTCGCCTACTGGGATGCGACCCAACGCTCGCTGCTCCTCGCGGTCGATCGTTTCGGAAAGAAACCGCTCTACTACTCGATCCACAGGGGTCGCCTGATCTTTGGATCCGAGCTGAAGGTCTTCCGGGAGGTGCCAGGACTCGACCTCGATCTGGACCCCGAGGCTCTGGACGAATTCCTGTGCTCGGGATTCGTCAACGCACCCCGTTCGATCTTCCGGACCATCCGCAAGGTTCCTCCCGGTCACTTCCTCAAAGTGAATTCCTCTGGGCGGGTCGAACTGAGTTCCTACTGGAAGCCCTCGTTTGGGCCGCCGGATTCGTTCCGGGACGACCCTCCTGAAATCCTTGCCTCAGGGCTGAGACTCCTGCTCGAGGAGGCGGTGGGGTGTCGCCTCATGAGCGAAGTCCCGCTGGGCGCCTTCCTCAGCGGTGGTCTGGACAGCAGTGCGGTTGTGGCCCTGATGGCGCGTCGACTATCCCATCGGGTCCAGACGTTCTCGATCGGGTTCGAGGACGATCCCAATGACGAGAGCAAGTTCTCGGAGTTGATGGCCCGTCACTGCGGAACGCTCCACACCCATGAGGTGTTGTCGCCTCGCCAGTTGATGGACTGGGTGCCGGGGCTCATCGAGCACATGGATGAACCCTTCGCGGACGATTCGATCATCCCGACCTGGTTCGTCTCCAAGGTGGCTCGACAGGCCGTCACGGTCTGTCTGAGCGGGGACGGAGGCGACGAGATCTTCGGCGGGTACACCTGGTATCGTCGCGCCTGGCGTCAGGAACGGCTGCGTCGATGTGTGCCCTCACCGTTGAGATCCGTGGTTGCACCTTTAGGCCGGATCCTGCCGCGGAAATACGGCGACTACCTTGTCCGGATCGATCAGGACGCCGCCGTCTGGCGAACCTCCAGTCCGTATTTCCCAAAGCCTTTGAGGCAGTCGCTGTACCGTCCTGAGTTCTCGAGACATCTCGGTGGTTTCGATGCCGACCAGGCTCGATGTCGTTCGATCATGGATGCCGGATCCCTTCCCCTTCTGTCCCGGCTTCAGTCGCTCGACCTCTCGGGCTATCTGCCGGGTGGCATCCTCGTCAAGGTTGACCGCCTCTCGATGAAGGAGTCTCTCGAGGTCCGCTGTCCGCTCCTTGATCATCGGATCTTCGAGTACATGTCCCGGATCTCCCCTGACGTGAAGCTCAACGCCTCGGGTTCCAAGTGGCTGTTCCAAAAGGCGCTCCAGGATGTGCTGCCTCCCGACATCCTCCATCGTCGGAAACGAGGCTTTGACGTCCCTTTGTTGCGCTGGCTATCGGGTCCTCTGACCCCGCTTCTCGACGACCTCCGTTCCGCACCATCTCTTTCTCTCCATCGGTGGCTTGAGCCTTCGGGGATCACCCGAATCCTTTCGTCGAAACCACCCTCCGACCTGTCCCAGGCCAGCCGGATTTGGTCCCTGGTCTGTCTGGAGCTGTGGGCCCGATCCTGGTTCGCGTCGACCCGACCATGAAGCCGGCTCACATCCTCGTGTTCATCGACAGCCTCGCGGCAGGTGGCGCTGAACGCCAGACCGTTGAGCTGGTGACTCGTCTCGATCGTTCACGGTTTCTTCCCCGGGTGGTTGCGTTGCATGGGCCTCGGATGAACCAGAGCCGCCACTTCGTCCAACGGCTTCTCGACTCAGGCATCGAGGTTGTTGAACTCGATCGACGTTGGTCGGCATCGGAGATTCCGTCCTCTTTGCTGGGTGTCCTGCGCTGCATCCGCTCCTTCGGTCCGGACCTCGTCCACTCAGTCAGCCACCATTGCAACCACCTCACCCGGTTCGCTCGGCTTCTCCTTCCCGGCCGATTCCGTCTCCTGACAGCAATCCGTACCGCCTATGATTCCAGACAGCTCAGGAACGAGCGTCTGGAGCAGTGGCTGTCGTCCTTCGTTGTCTGCAACAGTCCGGATATGGAGATCCGCCTCCGTTTCGAGGCGGGTATCGGTGAGTCCCGGCTCCGCTACATCCCTAATGGTCTGGATACAGCTGGATTCGCTTCCAATCCTGATCCGGGTCTCAGGTCCCGTTTGGCACCAGCGGCCGAGCGTGTCGGTGTGATGCTCTCCCGCATCACCGTGCAGAAGTCCCCGGATCTGCTCGCTCGGGCTATTGCCCGCCTCAGCGTGGAGGGATCTCTGAATCCTCGGCATCAGATCTGGATCGTCGGCGAGCAGGAATGTCCCCTCGTCCAGAGTCACCTTGATGCTGCGATCCAGGGCTCTGGCCTTGAGGGTCAGGTGCGGGTCTTTCCCCAGACTAGAGACCCTGCGGCATTCCTGCACGCTGCCGATTTCACGGTCCTGGCCTCGCTGTGGGAAGGGACCCCCAACGCCGCCTTGGAATCCCTCGCTGCCGGAAAGCCGGTCCTGATCTCGGACAAGGCGAATGCCTCGGGATTGATCCGGGATTCTGTGGAGGGCTGGACCGTTGCCACGGGTGACGAGGTGGCGTTGGCGGGACGACTCCGGTCTGTGTTCTCCTTGTCTCTCTCTGATCTCGAGTCCATGGCTCCGGCCTGCAGATCCCGGGCTTCGGAGTTCGACATGTCCCTGATGATCCGTCGCTACGAGGAGTTGTATTCCAAGCTCCTCTGCGAATCGTGACATCGGTCGCTCTCAGAGCAGACGTTGCTGGCGCTGCTCCACGGCGATCTCCAACCCGAGCCCGCTGGTCCGCCCCCGTCGCCGCTCGATGATGTGTTTGTCGACAGCGGGATCGTATTTCACGGGATATTCCCCGTTGTAGCAGGCGAGACAGAACTCGTTCTTCGGCCTGCCGGTCGCCCGGACCATTCCGTCGAGGGAGAGATAGCCGAGGGTGTCGGCGTTCAGGAATTTCCGGATCTCCTCCTGCGAATGGTTCGCCGCCATCAGCTTGTTGCGCTCCGGGAAATCGATCCCGTAGACGCAGGGGTGCATGTGGGGCGGGCAGCTGACCCTGAAGTGGACCTCCTTGGCACCGGCCTCCTTGAGGCTCGTCACACGGGCCTTGCTCGTGGTTCCGCGGACGATCGAGTCATCGATGATCACCACGCGTTTCCCGCGGACCAGGTCGGCAATCAGGTTCAATTTCACCCGGACGGCGAAGTCCCGGACAAACTGGGAGGGTTGGAGGAAACTGCGTCCTACATAGTGGTTTCGGACGAATGCCATCTCGAACGGGATTCCGCTCTCCAGCGAATACCCTAGGGCGGCGCACACGCCACTGTCCGGGACAGGGATGACGATGTCAGCGTCCACCCCATTCTCCCGGGCAAGCTCGCGTCCCATCTCGACCCGCGTCTTGTAGACGCTGCGTCCGGCGATCGAGGAGTCGGGACGGGCAAAATACACGTACTCGAAGACGCAGAAGGCGCTGCGCTTCGTCTCCGGGAACGCCTGCAGACTCCTGAGGCCATTTTCGTCGATGATGACAATCTCGCCCGGTTCCACGTCCCGGACGAACTCGGCCTTGATCAGATCGAAGGCACAGGTCTCGCTGGAAAGAACATAGGCCCCGTTCTCCAGACGCCCTATGCTCAGTGGTCTAAACCCGTGGGGATCGCGGACTCCGATGAGTTCCCTTTCCGTGAGGATCACCAACGAATAGGCCCCCTCGATGCGGTTCATCGCCTCGATCAGGGAGCTGTCATGGCCACCGACCCGCTCCGGCTGGGCCAGAAGGTGAAGCACGATCTCGGAGTCGACCGTGGTCTGGAAGATCGATCCCCTGGCCTCGAGCTCCTCTCGCAACATCGCTGCATTCGTCAGATTGCCATTGTGGGCTATGGCGATCCTTCCCTTGGCACAATCCACCGTCAGGGGCTGACAGTTCTGTATGTTGGAGGATCCGGTGGTCGAATACCGGGTGTGGCCGACCGCTGCCTTTCCGACGAGTTTGTGGAGGACCTGCCCATCGAAGATGGCAGGTACTAGTCCCATTCCCTTGTGGGTGTAGAAATGGGCTCCATCCGTGGAGACGATCCCCGCGGATTCCTGTCCTCGGTGCTGTAGTGCGTACAGACCGTAGTAGCTGATCTCGGCCGCGTTCGGATGGCCGAATATCCCGAAGACTCCGCAGTAATGTTTGGGGCACCCGTCCACGCGAGGCGGCAGAGCATGCGATGGCCCCCGACGAACGGAAGCACAATCTCTGGGGGCTTCCCTTTTCATGCGTCACCCTCGTTCTGACCTCCTCACTCCTTGGTTAGCAATCTCCCAACAACCCGGCCCTACCCTGTCAGGAAGTCCTGGTCGACCCGGTTGTTGCTCATTCCTAACAAGGTTGTTGGTTGGCCTAGGACGCCGGGACAGGCCACAAACTGGAGCATCCTCCAGGTTGTTGGATTTGCTCACAACCACTACTAATAGCTTTCTCTCCTAAGAGATTACACAATACTTGGGCCAACAACATGAAGCTCTCGATTTCGAAGGAGCAGCTCGTCGCCGGCCTCCAGGCCGTGCAGAACGTCGTCGGTTCGCGTACCACGCTGCCGGTCCTCTCCAACGTGCTCTTGGTCGCCGAGGACGGTCGGCTGGAACTGACGGCGACGGATCTGGACATGACGATCATGGCTACGGTGGAGGCGACAGTGAGCAAACCCGGTCGAACCACGGTCCCGGTCAAGCGTCTCTTTGGAATCGTGCGAGAACTCCAGGCACCGGAGATCCATCTCGATGTGGATGAAAAAGCGACGATGGCGGTCCGAGCGGGCGGATCCTTCTTCAAGGTCAATGGTCTCCAAGGGGAAGAGTTTCCACCCGTAGGAATCGTCCGACAGGGGAAGTCGGTGACACTCGAGCAGGAAAAACTCCGCTCGATGCTCCGGAAGACGAGCTTTGCAGCCTCAAGCGATGAGGCCAGATATGTGCTGAATGGCATCTTTGTGAGCATGAAGGAACACACCGTCACGCTGGTGGCCACCGACGGACGGCGTCTGGCCATGACCGATGAAGCCGCAGAGGTGGCGCCTGAGTCGGTGGTCGACTTCATCGTTCCGACCAAGGCCATCAACGAGTTGAACCGGCTGCTGACGGGGTCGGGATCGGTCGATCTCCGTCTCTCCGAGAACCAGGTCGCCTTCCACCTCACCGGAGCCAACGGTCTGGGCGTGGTGATCCAATCGAAGCTCGTCGACGGGACCTATCCGAACTACCGGCAGGTGATACCCGGCGAATGCCAGGAACGGATCCAGATCCATCGGGAGGAGCTCCTGGGAGCCCTGAAACGCGCAGAGCTGATGACCAGCGACAAGAGCAACTCGGTGAAACTGACCTTCAGCAGGAACCAGTTGGCCATCACGGCCAACACACCGGAGATCGGAGAGGCTCGTGAAGAGCTGGCAATTCCGTACCAAGGCAAGGATTTCGCGATCGCCTTCAACCCCGCCTTCCTCATGGATCCTCTGAAGTCCCTGGATGAGGATGAAATCGCGTTCGAGCTGATCGATGAATTGAGCCCCGGGGTCCTCAAGACACAGAAGCCATTTCTCTACGTCATCATGCCGATGCGGATGAGCTGACGGATACGGGGAATCCGATCAACGTCGCGCCGAAGGCGCAGAGCTGTGCGATCGGGGGGCGGGGGCACGCAGTTTCATGTAGAGCCATCCTTCAAGAGGCCGGAGGGGTCGCAACCAACCGTAGAACGGGGAGTAGACCAGCCGAAGCCGGACCAAGGAGAGCAGCATGTTCAGGGAGGTCCTGAAATCGAAGACCACATGGGAACCCACCTTGTCCTCCCAGACGGTAGGAACCTCAAGGACCTTGAACCCTCCGCGGATCAGGGAATAGAGAAGATTAACGTCAAAGGCGAGGTCGGCGAGCTCGAGTCGACCATGGATCGACTCCACGGCCTTCCGTTTCACGACCTTCGCTCCGCACTGGGTGTCCGCGATGCCCATGTGGAAGAACGCCTCCACGAAAAGGTGGAAGAGCCGGCTGGCAAACCGACGTTTGCCGGGCTGGACGTGGGTGATCCTGGAATCGGGTAGCCATCGGGAACCCACCACGCAATCGGCTCCGGATCGAATAGCCTGGGCGACGAGATCGAGAAAAGCCTCCGGTGGCGTCGCGCCGTCAGCGTCGACGTAGCCAATGAACTCGGCCCTGGGGGCGAGACGCAGTCCTTCGATCAATGCGCCTCCTTTACCGATGGGATCCCGGAACTCGATGTTGGAGATGCAGGGAAATCGGGATTCGGCATGCTTGACCACCGAGAGGGTCGCATCCCGGCACCCATTCAGGACAACGACGATGGATGAGCCTGGCCCCAGGCGCTCAGAGAAGACCCGGGCATAGGAGTCGAGAACCGGACCGATCCGGCTTTCCTCATTGTAGGCCGGGATCAGCAGCAGGATGGAGGGTGCAGGATCGGTCACCGCGGCCGGCAATTAAACAGTCGATAGGCTTCGAGTCCACGTGGATCGATCTCGGGAGAGAGCGAGGGACTGCCGGATTGCAGATGGAACCGAGAACCACCTAGGATCAGCTCCATGATTCGAGGTCAGTTCAAGGGGTTTGCCTTCGTGGTGGCAACGCTCCTCATGGGGATCGGTCCAGTCCACGGGCAGCTTGCACCCGCAGGGATACCCATCAACGGCATGGCGGCCGTCGTGAACGACCATGTCATCACGTACCAGGAGATCCAGGTCTCGGCCCGTAGGGCCGTCGAGGCCGCCATGAGACAGGGACGCTTCCGGGAGGATGAGCTCCGACAGAAGGAGCAGGAGATCCTCAGGGATAGTCTGGACCAGCTCATCGACAGGAGACTGATCCTCGATGAATTCAGCAAGGCGGGGTACAGCCTGCCGGACAGTGTCGTGAACGAGATCATCCAGGCCCAGATGCGCGAGCAATTCGGCGACAGGGTCACCTTGATGAAGACCCTACGGAAAATGGGTCAGAGGTACGAGGAGTATCGGCAGGACCAGAAGGAGGCGTTCATCATCCACAGCATGACGATGAAGAACGTGAACCAGAACGTCTTCGTGTCCCCCACCCGGATCGAGAAGTACTACACCGCGAATGGCGATCGGTTCAAACAGGAGGAACGCGCCAAGATCCGGATGATCGTCATCGACAAGTCCAAGCACGCGATTGGTGAACCGAAGAAGATCGCGGAGGAGGCTGAGAAGAGGATCAATGCAGGGGAGGATTTCGGGAAGATTGCGGATGAGCTGTCAGACGATGCACGACGGTTCAAGGGGGGAGATCGAGGGTGGGTGGAGAACAAGGATTCGGATCTCAGGAAGGAACTGAGAACTTTTGTGTTTGCCGCAAAGGACGGTGACGTCAGCGGGATCCAAGACCTTGGCGGCGCGATCTTCATCACGAAGGTGGAGGAGAGGAAACCTGCCGGGATGCGGTCCCTGAGCGAGGTGCGGAACGAGATCGAGCAGACCCTGAAGAGCGAGGAGATGGAGCGGCTCCGGAAGCAGTGGGTCGCCCGCCTCCGCAAGAACTCCTTCATCCGCTATTTCAACTGAGTCGGACCCGGTTCGATGCGTGTCCTCGGAGTGACGCTGGGTGATAAGCGAGGAATAGGACCGGAGGTGGCCTTCAAGGCCGTCGCACGCACGGGCATTTCAGCCAGGGGAGCGGTGATCCTGATCGCGGAGCGGGGGACGATTGAAGAGAACGCAGCGCATAACGGCTGGACCCGCCCTATTCAGGAGTGGCCGGGCCGAGACCATTCGGAGCCTGGACTGTGGTGGACGCCACCGGAGAAGCTGGTGGAAATCAAAGGAGGCGAGGATCCCGAGGGCCGAGCCGCCGGGTCAGCGATCCAGTCCCTGACCACCGCGTCGAGGTTGGCCCTCTCCGGGCAGATTGATGCGTTGGTGACCGGTCCGGTCAACAAGGCCTCCATCATCAGGACTGGTGTTCCGTTTGTGGGGCAGACCGAGTGGCTGACCCAACTCGCCGGAAATCCCAGCACTGGGATGCTCCTCCTGGGAACGGATCCACAACAGCGGTGGCTCAGGGTGCTGTTGGCGACGACCCATGTTCCCTTGGCATCGGTCCCGGGACTGATCACTCACGAACGACTGTTGGCCTCCATTGAATTGGCGGCTAGGGCCTGTCGGGAGCTCGGTCTTCCGATGGAGCGGATCGCGGTCTGCGGATTGAACCCCCATGCTGGAGAGGAAGGGAAGATGGGTGAGGAGGAGCAGACGATCCTGTCACCTGCGATCGAGGCGGCCCTGGGGAGGGGATTGGACGTGTCGGGCCCGTGGCCGGCTGACACAATCTTCAGGGACGCCATCCGAGGCAGGCACGATGTCGTTGTAGCGATGTACCATGATCAGGGCCTCGCGCCGCTGAAGCTGGTGGCCTTCGAGACCGGGGTGAACTGGACCGTGGGACTTCCGTATCCGAGGACATCACCCGACCACGGCACCGCGTTCGACATAGCCGGCAAAGGCGAGGCTGATCCGACCAGCATGG
>CAZZKQ010000010.1:0-20339 GCA_964654875.1 uncultured Verrucomicrobiota bacterium
GTCGTGCGGGCGTGCGCATCGACCCGGTCGCGGATCTGGGCGACCGTCGATTCGATGAAGCTCGCGGGCGTCCACTCGGGCGCCGCCTTCGCGATGTCGAGCACGAACGAGCGGAGGAGGTCACGGCCGCGCGGGGTGTGGACGACCTCGGGGTGGAACTGGATCCCGAAGAAGCGTCGGGCGCGGTCCTCGATGGCCGCGTAGTCGGAGTTCTCGGTGGTTCCGACGACGGCAAAATCCTTGGGGAGGCGGGTCAGCTTGTCGCCATGGCTGTTCCAGACCTGGAGCGAGTTCGGGAGCCCCCCGAACAGGGCGCAGCAGGAATCCCCGACCGTGAGGGTACCCTTGCCGTACTCGCGCTTCTGGCCGCGCTCGACCTTGCCGCCGAGGAACTGGGCGAGGACCTGGACGCCGTAGCAGATCCCCAGGACCGGCAGCCCGAGCTTGAACAGGTTCCGATCCGGCAGCGGGGCCTGCGGCGAATACACCGAGTTGGGTCCGCCCGACAGGATGATCCCCTTCGGATTCAGCCGGGCGATCTCGGCCGCCGGGGTGTCATACCGGAGGATGGTGGAATAGACGCGGCATTCACGGATGCGGCGGGCGATGACCTGGGTGTACTGACTCCCGAAATCAAGGATGACGATCTGCTCGTTCATACGGATGGACCGAAGGGTCTAGGATGTGCCGTCCGCAGCCCGGTTTTTCCAGCCATTTTTTGGACGCTGGGGGGCGTGAGCGATCAGGAACCCAGTTTCCGGTCCGCTGACGGCCCCGGCGAGGCCAGCAGTCGGAGGCTGTTGAGCACCACCAGGACGGTGCTGCCTTCGTGCGCGGCAACACCGGTCCAGAGAGGCAGGCCACTCCATCCCAGCGTGGCCAAGGCCATGGCCGCCATGGTCCCAAGGGAGATCACCAGGTTCTGTCCGATGATCCTCCGCGACCGTCGGCTGAGTTCACGGGCGAAGAGGAAATTCTCCAAACGATCGTTCATCAGGACAACATCTGCCTGTTCCAACGCGGCATCGGATCCGCGGGTGCCCATGGCAACCCCGACATCGGCACCGGCGATGACCGGGGCGTCATTGACCCCGTCGCCGATCATGGCGACCCGGCTCCCCGTCTCACGGAGGGCCCGCACGGCCGCGACCTTTTCCTCCGGCTTCAGCTGGGGCAGCACCTCGTCGACCCCAACCTCGCGCGCCAGACGTTCCGCGGCCGCGGCCCGGTCCCCGGTGAGCATGACAGTCCGAAGACCGTCCGATCTAAGCCGGGCCACCAGCCCGGCGGATTCGGGGCGGAGCACGTCGCGGAGCTGCATCCGGGCGAGGAGACCAGGGCCGTAGACCCACGTCTCGTTGACACCGTCCGGGACAGGATCCAGGGCCTCGATGACCTCCCGAGGGAGCCTCGTCCCCAGGAGTGCCCGGCTGCCCAACCCGTATTCTCCATCAGGTCCATGCGCCCGGATCCCCTGCCCCGGGACGGTCTCGGATCCCGACAGCGGGACCGTCGCGGCGCCACGCCGGATCGTCTCCCGTTCGAGCGACCTGGAGATCGGGTGGTTGGACAGCGCAGCCAGGCTCCCTGCGGCCGCGAGGGCAGCCGCCTCGGCCCCCTCCAACCGATCGACTCCAACGAGCTGCAGCGTTCCCTCGGTGAGGGTGCCGGTCTTGTCCATCGCGACCGCCGTGATGTCGGCCAGGGTCTCGACGGCGGCACCCCCGCGGAACAGGACGCCGTGTCGGGCACCGCAGGCGATGGCCGACAGGATGGCGGAGGGGACGGAGAGCACGAGGGCGCAGGGCGAGAGAACGACCAGGAGGGTCATGGCCCGGTAGAACGCAGTGCCCCCCTCGACGGGAGCCGAGAACGCGGGCATGCCCCGACCCAGGTGGTTGTAGAGGAACCAGACGACGCAGCCGGCGACCACCCCGACCGTGTAGCGGGTTCCGAACCGGTCGGTGAACCGCTGGATGGGTGCCTTCTGCTGCTGGGCCTCATGGATCATCTGGATGATCCGCTGGAGCGCACTCTCCCCGGCGGGGCGTTCGACCCGGCATTCGAGGACCCCCCAGAGGTTGAGCGTCCCGGCGGACAGGCGGTCGCCGGGGGATTTCGGAACCGGCTCGGCCTCACCCGTCAGGGTCGACTCGTCACACGCGCTGTCGCCACGGAGCACGATGAGGTCGACCGGCACCTGCTCGTTGGCGGTGAGACGGATCTCCTGTCCGGGACGGAGGCTGTCGACCACCACCTGGGTCTCGACCCCATCAACCAGCAGCCGGGCCTGCTTGGGGACCCCCTTCAGGAGGGCCTGGATCTCGCGTCGGGTCCGGGCCGAGGCGAAGGCACCCAGGGCGGACGAGGACGAGAACAGGACCAGCAGCAGGGCCCCCTCGCTCCAGGTCCCCAGCACCGTGGATCCCACGACCACGAGGAGCATGAGGAACTCGGTGTTGAACCGAAGCGCCCGGAGATCCCGGGCGACATGGCGGGCGAGATCCCAGGAGCCGCTGGACAGGGCGAGGCCGTAGAGAGCCTGGGAGGCAATGGGACGGGTCGACTCCATCTGCCACGCCAACAGCGTCGAGCCGGCACACACCGCGGCCCGGACCGCCATGGGACGCCACGGCAGTCCCTCGTCATGGGTGTGGCCCGAACTCACCGGCTTCCACCCTTGGGCAGACGTCGACGGTATTCGGTCGGGGATTCCCCGAGGACCTTCCGGAAGACGCGGTTGAAATGGGTGAGGGATTGGAACCCCACGGCAAACGCGACCTCGCTGATCCGGGCATTCGGATTCAGCAGAAGGTTCTTGGCCTTCTCGATCCGGACCCTCGAGACGTAGTCGGTGAAGTTCAGCCCGGTCGCCTTCTTGAACAGCTTGCAGAAGTAGAACGAGCTGGTGTTCACCGCCTTGGCCACCTGGCCGAGTGAGAGATCCTCATCCTGGTGCTGGGCGATGAACTGTTTCGCCCGGACCACGGCGGGAGGTTCGGCGTTCCGGTCTTGGACCAGGATCTGATTCCCGACGATCGACAGGTGCTGCCCAAAGATGGCGACGAGCCTGACCATGGCCTCGTACTGGTCCCGCGAGAGAACCCGGGTGTGGAACCAGGCCTCCTCCATCCGGGTCAGATCGGTCCTGAGCCCCCAGTCGATGAGGTGTCGGGCCGTCTTGGCGAACCGGTCGTCGGTGGGGCCGTCCTCCACGAAGACCTGTCCGGTCTGGAGGAACCCCACGAGATGGTGTCCGAACCGCAGCGGGATCGAGGTCTCGCTGAACCCCGCGAAGCAGACCGCGGTGCGCGGGGAGGCACCGGGGTTCTCGGCAAGGGTCTCCTGCATCTCAAGACATGCTGCGCAGGACGTGTTCGACTTCGCGAGAAGGGCACAGAAGGGGTTCTCGTGGGGGTGCTCGTGCAGCGAGGGGGTCCCCACACGGATCGGACGGACCGTCAGCGGCAGCCCGGTGGCCTCGCCGAAGGCCTTCTGGTAGTCCGCGAAGATCTGGGACTTCGAGAGCTTTTCGAGAAGCTGTTCGTCCTCGGTTCCGATCACGCGACAAGGTCTAGGGCCAGCCATCCGCAGCCGCAAGCCTTGGCGTCTGCGGCCGGTCCTGTGGGACTGGTTCCCAGGAACTGGAATCGCGGACCTGTCAGGGTCGATCCTTGGGTTCCGGCCAGTCGAGGTGTCGGTGGAGGAACGAGAACGTCCCCTCGCCATGGATGCAGTGGCCACCCGAGAAGACCTCCAGCGACACCCGATCCCCGAGGCCCAGCTGGTCATAGAGCCACTGGACCTTGGCGAACTCCCCGACGACCTCGGAATCCAGCGCGACGGCATCGTGGTGACCGCGCTCCACCATGAAGGGACGCGGCACCATGAGGTAGGCCAGCTCGGCGTGGCTGAAGGCGCCGCCCATGTTGAAGTACGGGAACTCCCACTGACCGGTGAACATGTAGCCCATCGTCTCGGTACCGGCGACCATCCGGGTCCACTGGTTGAAGTTCGCGCAGCAGATCGACAACGCGTAGCCCTCGACGGCCGGTGGAACGAACATCGCCGTCGTCCCCCCGTAGCTGATGCCGTAGAAGCCGATGCGCCGCGGGTCGACCTCCGGACGCGAGGCCAGCCACGACAGCCACTGCTCGTGGTGGGCGATGATGATCGAATAGAGGGAGGCGCCGACCGTGTTTGCCTTGCGGTGGAGCTGGCGGAACCGCTCTCCATGCCGGTACGGGTTGTGCGGCGAGAAGGTGATGAATCCCCGCTCCGCCAGACGCGCCGCAAAATCGCTCGCCCCCACCCACATGCCGGGCTCGATGGTCTCGGCCGGCACGTTCTCGAGACCATGCTGGCAGACCACCACCGGACGCCGCTCCCCCGGCTTCAGATCGCGAGGCAGCAGCAGGAACCCCCAGGCGAACGACTCGGGGAAGACATCGATCACCACCTCATGTCCCACCCACTTGGGGGACATGTCATAGGCGATCCGCGTCCGGGGCCGGGCCGGCTGTCGTGGCTCCTCGAAGACACCGACGATGTCCCGACGGAACGCCTCCCTGAACCTCCGGCTGCCGTTGACGAAGGGAGCCACCGGCAGTGGGGGCACCTGATGGGTCCGCGACAGCCCGCCCGCCCGTGAACTGCCGAGACGCTCAGGCATCAGGGCGCCCAGGAAAAAGCGGTCCCGTTCGAGATCGGACCGCCTCACGCGCTGCTGGATGACCGCGCCCAGCTCCCGCACCAGACGTCCCATCCGATCGTCCGACTGGAAACGCCTCCGATGATGCCGGGGACCCGGAGGAGGGACCTCGGTCGGGACCGCATCCACGCCCAGCGCCTGGATCAGCCGGGTCAGCGATCCGCTCAGTGGATCCGACACGGGCCCGCCGTCGGATGCCGTCACGAGGACTCGGCTCTGGAACCCCGCTGGAAGCAGGCCGTCGATCCTTTCGAACTCCGTACGGACGACCGAAGGCTCGGGTGTGGTCACCTCCCCCTTCTCCCCACGGACACGCGGAAAGCCGGTATGTTCGATGATCACCGGCCGCGGGGCGACGAGGGTGACCAGCTCGGCATCCCCGAACTCCCGGAGGAACGCCCAGACATCCCGGTCGATCGGCTCGCGCCACATTCCCTGGCGATCCGTGAACCAGCCACTCACGAGCGCCGCTGAGATCCGGGGATCGCAGGCGGCCGAATACAGGGCGATTCCCCCACCCTCTCCATATCCGGCGACGGCAACGGGACGGTTTGTGCCGTGGCGCTGGCCGATCCAGTCCACCGCCGCGAGGACTTCCTGGACCTCATAGCCGATCGGGTGGCGTCCCATGTGGAACGCCTGCCGCCAGATCCATTCCCGATGCGACTGGTCCACCGTGCCAGGCACCGCCGGGTGCAGCTCCGAAAGCCCCGGCGTTCCCGACCAGCGGCGGCCACGATCGATCAGGGTCGGGATCACGACCTGGAATCCCGAGGCGACCCAACGCCTCAGGGCCTGTGCCCGGGGGGAGTCAGCATCCAGGCCGATGCAGGACTCGGGAGTCTCCGCGGCATCCGGGAGGAGGATCAGATGACCTCGCGGCGTGCCTTGGGGTTCGACCAGCAGGCCCTCGGCCTGGAATCCCGGCAGGACCGTCCAGCGGACCTGCCAGATGGAGCCTCCCTCGAAGGTGCCGGTGAGCGCCGGGTTGTCGTCGTCGCCGAACCGTTCGAGGACGACGGGACTGACCCGCGGGTCGACCACACCCAGGAGGCTCCGCAGTCGTTCCCGTTGGGGCAGCACGGACACCGCATAGGCCTCCGGCGACCGGGTGTCCCGGTGCCAGCGTCCGGCACGGCGCGACAGGGACTCGGTGATCAGGCGGTCCACGAAGCGGTGTGCGCCCTCCTGCATGCCCAGCGACCAGTTCGTGCCGACGGGAAGCGGCCCGGTATCGGGGAGCGACTGGCCCGCGGTACGAAGCCAGAGGCCGAGGATTCCGAGCGCGAGGAGACCCGGCCGACGGAGGCGTGGAGGGGGCATGGGGCGGAGAATTCCCCAGCCGGGCGCGGACAACAACCGCTGGATGTTGTTGGGCAATTCCCGGGAAGCACCCGGGTGTCCGGAGATCCACCCTCCTGTCGACGGCAGAACGCCGATCGGACATCCGGAACAACACCCCCAAACGCCATGAAGACCAAGAAGAAGTCCAACGCATCCCGAAGGATCAGCAATGCCACAAACGGCACCTCGACCACCCGCCTGGTGGTCACCGACACCTCGGGCAGACAGGTGGCCTCGGCGCCCGCCCTTCAGCTCACCCCGAACCGGTTCCATCTCCGGAGGATCCTGGTGCCCGTGGACTTCTCCCCGAACTGCCAGGAATCGATCCTCTATGCCCGCCACTTCGCCGAACAGTTCGGGGCCGAGATCTGCCTTCTCCACGTGGTGGAGCCGGTGGTGGTGACGAACGACTTCGGATACCTCCCGGTGTTGCCCAACGACCTGGAGGAGCAGCGGCTGGAGGGCGCCGGGAAGGAGCTCCGGGCACTCGCCAAGTCCCTCGGCGCGGGAGTGCCCGTGGAGTCGATGGTCCGGCTCGGCCGGGCCTGGAAGGAGATCACCGACACCGCGCGCACGATCCCCGCCGACCTGCTGATCGTCTCCACCCACGGCTACACCGGGATCCAGCACGCCCTGCTCGGGAGCGTCGCCGAAAAGGTCGTCCGACATGCACCGTGTCCCGTTCTCGTGGTGCGCCTCGGGGAGCACGAGTTCGCCTGAGCCCGGAGGGCTTTTGGCTCGATCCCGGCCCGGGTTGGACACAGCCTCGCGGGATGCACCCCTCTCCCCTGATGACCAGACGGGTCGGCATCGCCGGCCGGCTGATCCCCGATCTTGTCCTCCTCGCCGGCCTGCTGCTCGGACTCCGGGCAGGGGCCGATTCGCGACCCGTCCCCGAGGCACGTCAGACCGCGCTCGACCGCTACGTCGCCAAGCCGGACCCGAGCTACACCTGGAAGATGGCGATTTCCCTCCGGGACGAGAGCGCCACCGGCTACGCCATCGACATGACCTCGCAGACCTGGCGGACCTCCGAGGAGGTCGACCAGACCGCATGGCGCCACTGGCTGCTCGTGGTGAAGCCCGACAACCTCGCCCATACTACGGGGCTTCTCTTCATCTCCGGCGGCAGCAACAAGGGCAACAACCGGCCCCCGACCCCCTCGGCCGAACTGATCCGGATCGCCAAGGCCACACGATGCGTCGTCGCGGAGCTGAAGATGGTCCCGAACCAGCCGCTGGTCTTCAACAAGGACGGCAGCCCGCGGGTCGAGGACGACCTGATCGCCTACACCTGGGACAAGTTCATGCGGACCGGGGACGAGACCTGGCCGGCACGTCTTCCCATGACCAAGGCCGCGGTGCGGGCGATGGACACCATCACGGAATTCCTCGGCTCCGAGGCCGGCGGGAAGGCCAAGGTGGACACCTACGTCGTCTCCGGCGGCTCCAAGCGTGGTTGGACCACCTGGACCACCGCGGCGGTCGACCGGCGCGTGGTGGCGATCTGCCCGATCGTCATCGACGTGCTGAACATGGCCCAGTCGATCAAGCACCACTACCGGGCGTACGGATTCTACGCCCCAGCGGTCGGCAACTATGCCGAACAACACCGCATCCTCGACTGGCAGGACACCCCCGAGATCGCGGCTCTGGACAAGATCGAGGACCCCTTCTCCTACCGGGACCGCATGACCATGCCAAAGCTGATCCTGAACGCCGCCGGGGATCAGTTCTTCCTCCCCGACTCCTCCCAGTTCTACTTCAACGAACTGCCGGATCCCAAATACCTCCGCTATGTGGCCAACACCGACCATTCGATGCGGAACAGCGACGCCTACGAGACCCTCCTGGCCTGGCAGCATGCCATCGCCAACAAGGTGCCGCTGCCCCGGTTCACCTGGACGCATGGTTCGCGCGGCACACTGACCCTCAGGACCGAGACGAAGCCGACAGAGGTGGTCCTCTGGACGGGGCATAACGAGTCGGTCCGTGATTTCCGGCTGGAGGTCGCGGGGCCGATCTACAAGTCGGTACCCGTCTCGGAGACGTCCCCCGGGGTCTACATCGCCCACATCCCGGAGCCGAAGTCGGGGTGGACCGCCTATTTCGCCGAGCTGAGCTTCGACATCGGAGCGGCGACCCCCCTGAAGCTCACCACGGATGTCACGGTGACACCGCGACACCTGCCCTTCCCGGATCCCAGGCCGGCCTCCACGCCGAAGGGCTTCCTCTCGAAGTAGGCTGCCACGGCCGAACCCATGCCCCGCAAAAGGCCCGAGACGCCGGAGACGTGTCCGAACTGCGGGGCGGACGTCCCGGACGGCGCGTTGGCGTGTCCCGAGTGCGGGGCAGATGGGGAGAGCGGCGGGTACGGCACGACGGTAGGGCTGGGGCTGGGGATCGAGGATCCGGAAGACTTCGACCACGAGGCCTGGGAGCGGGAGGAATCCGGGGAACCTCGACGACGACCCTTGGGGCGCCTCTGGTGGATCACGGCGGTGGTCCTGCTGGCGGCATCCGCGATCGGGTTCCTGATCCTGGTTGTCCGACGCTGACGCCGAACACCTCGGCTCAGGCCGCCTTCCCGTGGCTCCGCTCAAGGGCCGCCGCGATGAAGCCCCGGAACAACGGGTGCGGGGCGGTCGGCTTGCTCAGGAACTCCGGATGGAACTGGGAGGCCACGAAGAACGGGTGGCGTTCGATCTCGATGATCTCCACGAGATCCCCATCAGGGGACGTGCCACTGATGGTGAAGCCCGCCTTCTCGAAGCGCTCCCGGTAGGAGCCGTTGAATTCGTACCGGTGACGATGTCGCTCATGGATCAGCGGGGCACCGTAGAGCTGATGGGCGCGGGAGGCGGGCTTGAGCCGACACGGTTGCGACCCGAGCCGCATGGTGCCCCCCACCTGGGTAACTCCGCGCTGCTCCTCGAGCAGGCAGATGACGGGGTGCGGCGTCGCGGGATTGAACTCCGTGGAATGCGCCCCCTCCAGATGGAGGGCGTTCCGGGCAAACTCGATTGTGGCAATCTGCATGCCCAGGCATAGGCCGAGGTAGGGCAGGCCACGCTCCCGGGCGAAGCGGGCCGCCATGATCTTGCCCTCCGTGCCCCGTTCGCCGAACCCGCCCGGCACGAGCACGCCAGAAAGATCCTTCAGCACCGTTTCGGCCCCATGCTTCTCGATGTCCTCGGCGTCGATCTGCTCGATCCGGACACCACAGTCGTTCGCGATGCCGCCATGGGTCAGCGCCTCGTAGACCGACTTGTAGGCGTCCTGGAGCTCGATGTACTTGCCAACAACCCCGATCCGGACGCGGTTCTGGGGGGCGACCAGACGGCGGATGATGTCCTGCCAGTGTGCCATGTTGGCCGCGGGCAGATCGAGATGGAGCTGACGGCAGACCAGGTCGTCCATCCGCTCCCGCTGGAGCATGAGGGGCACCTCATAGATGGAATGGTCGACGTCCTTCTCCTCCACCACGGCGTCGAACGGCACGTTGCAGAAGAGGCTGAGCTTGTGCCGGAGCTCCTTGTTGAGCGGGTGCTCACAGCGACAGACCAGGACATTCGGCGCGATGCCGATCTCCCGCAGCTTGGCGACGCTCTGCTGGGTGGGCTTGGTCTTCAGCTCACCCGCCGCCTTGATGAACGGGATGTAGGTGACGTGGATGAAGCAGACATTGTGGGGTCCCACATCGAGGGCGAATTCCCGGATCGCCTCCAGGAACGGCAGACCCTCGATGTCGCCGACCGTCCCACCGATCTCGGTGATGACGACATCGGCCTTCGATTCCTCGGCGAGGAGGCTGATCCGGCGCTGGATCTCGTCGGTCACATGCGGAATCACCTGGACCGTCTTGCCGAGGTATTTGCCCGCCCGCTCGTTGTCGAGCACCTGCTGGTAGACCTGTCCGCTGGTGGTGTTGTTCCGGCGGGACAGCTTGGAGTTGGAGAACCGCTCATAGTGGCCGAGGTCGAGGTCGGTCTCGGCACCGTCGTCGAGCACGTACACCTCACCATGCTGGAACGGGCTCATGGTGCCGGGATCGACGTTGAGGTAGGGATCGAACTTCTGGAGCGTGACCTTCAGTCCGCGGTTCTCGAGGAGGGTCCCCAATGCCGCCGCGGTGAGCCCCTTTCCGAGGGAGCTCACGACACCGCCTGTCACGAAGATGTACTTCATGGGCTGTCAGGCTCCAGTGCCTGACCGGGGCGTGGCAAAGGAAAAGTGAAACGACCTCGGGATCCAGATTCGGATCGGCCTTGATGGACGGAATCAAAACCCCGAATGCCAAGGCTCCGCCATGGCCCATCCCGGAACCGTCGGACGGTTTTGACATGGAAAAACCGGGCTCCATCGACGATCCTCCCACCATGGCCTCCCGAAGACTCGCGTGGATCTCGGCAATCGTCCTGGCCTGTCTCCCCCGGACCTGCCCGGCCGTGGGCGCCGCTGCGGTCCCCGATGACACCGCCAGACGGGGACATTGGGCCTGGAGGGCACCGGTGTCGCCGCCGATTCCAGAGGTGAGCCCGTCGGCCTCGAACCCGATTGACGCATTCATCCGGGATCGTCTCGCGAAGGAGGGGCTTCAGCCTTCGCCCCCAGCCGACCGCATCACCCTGTTGCGGCGGCTGCACCTCGACCTGACCGGTCTCCCCCCGACCCCTGACGAGGTCGACGCCTTCCTGAAACAACGCCCCGGGCCCGCCTACCTCCGGAAGGCCGAGGAACTGCTCGACTCTCCCCACTATGGGGAACGCTGGGGACGACACTGGCTGGATGCCGCGCGGTACGCCGAGTCCGATGGATTCGAGAAGGACAAGCCCCGGTTCGTCTGGGCCTACCGGGACTGGGTGGTGAACGCGTTGAATCGGGACCTGCCCTACAACCAGTTCATCATCGAGCAGATCGCCGGAGACCTGCTGCCCGGGTCCACGGACGACCAGCGGGTGGCGACCGGGTTCCTCCGGAACTCGATGCTCAACGAAGAGGGTGGCGTGGACCCGGAGCAGTTCCGGACCGATGCGCTCATCGACCGCATGGATGCGATCGGGAAATCCATCCTGGGCGTCACGATCCAGTGCGCCCAGTGCCACGATCACAAGTACGAACCGATGTCGCAGGAGGAATACTTCAGGCTCTTCGCGTTCCTCAACAACGACCACGAATCGAGCCGGGTATACCACACGCTTGACCAGCGGCGGAAGGTTGCCGATCTCACCCGTCAGATCCGCGACCTCGAGGCAGGGCTGCAGCACCACACCCCGGGCTGGCAGGACCGGATGGCGGCCTGGGAGGAGTCCCTGCGGTCGCCCGGGACCGCCTGGCACGTGGTCGAGACCCGGAACGCCGGGGACAACGGGGAACGCTTCTACCACTACGCCGACGGTTCCGTCCGTGCCGCGAGCTATGCCCCGACCTTCTGGACTGCCGAGTTCCTGGGAACGAATGCGCTCCCCAGCATCGGTGCCTTCCGCCTCGAGCAACTCCCGGACCCCAACCTCCCATGCGGTGGACCCGGACGATCCATCAACGGCATGTCCGCCCTCAGCGAATTCGGTGTCGAGGCCACCGATGTCACGAATCCCACCAACAAGGTCGTGGTGAAGTTCATCCGGGCGACCGCCGACTTCTCCAACGAGGAGCGTCCCCTGGAGCCCGAGTTCCAGTCGGAGAGCCGCAACCGCAAGGAGGGCGACAAGCGGACCTATGGTCCGGTGGCCCATGCCATCGATGGCAAAGACGACACGGCGTGGGGCATCGACGCCGGACCGGGGCGCCGCAACGTGGCCCGTCAGGCCGTGTTCATCCCGGAGAAGCCGATCGCCTTCCCGAAGGGGGCGATCCTGAAGTTCCTGCTGCACCAGAAACACGGGGGCGACAACTCCGACGACAACCAGAACCACAATCTCGGGCGCTGGCGGCTCAGCGTATCGGCCGACACGAACGCGGTGGCCGATACCGTCCCGGCCCGTGTCCACGAGGCGTTGTCCATTCCGCGGGAACGGCGGAGCCCGGCCCAGATGGCGACGGTGTTCAGCCATTGGAGGACGACGGTCCCCGAGTTCCGGGAGGTCAACGAACAGATCGATGGATTGTGGCGTCAGTGGCCGGAGGGCATCCCCACGCTGGTGTTGGCGACGCGCACCGGCTCGGGGCCCGGGGAGGAACCCCGACCCAACCGCATCTTCCAGCGGGGCGATTGGCTGAAGCCAGGCAGGGAGGTGAGCTTCGGTGTTCCCCGCTTTCTTCACCCCCTGCCCGCCAAGGCCGATGGATCCAGGCTCACCCTCGCCCGATGGCTGACCGACCGCCGATCACCCACCACCGCGCGGGTGGTCGTGAACCGCGTCTGGCAGGCCTACTTCGGCACGGGCCTCGTCGAAACCCCCGAGGACTTCGGCCTCCAGTCCCCCCGCCCGTCCCATCCGGAACTCCTCGACTGGCTGGCGTGCGACTTCATGGAGAACGGCTGGAGCCTGAAGCGGCTGCACCGGCAGATCGTGAGCTCCGAAACCTACCAGCAGTCGTCGCGGGTGACGCCACGGGGTCTCGAGACGGACCCCTACAACCGGTTCCTCGCCCGAGCGCCCCGGGTGCGGGTCGAGGCCGAGATCGTCCGCGACATCGCCCTGTCGGCCAGTGGCCTCCTGAATCCCAAGCTGGGGGGACGTGGGGTCTACCCTCCGGCGCCCGAGTTCCTCTTCCAGCCGCCCGCAAGCTATGGGCCCAAGGTCTGGACCGAGGAAACGGGAGAGCACCGGTTCCGTCGCAGCCTCTACACCTTCCGATTCCGGAGCGTACCGTATCCGGTGCTCATGAACTTCGATGCTCCGAACGGGGACTTCTCTTGCGTCCGCAGGACGCGGTCCAACACCCCGCTTCAGGCACTGACCACACTCAACGAGACCCAGTTCATGGAAGCGGCGCGCGCCTTGGCCGCCCGGACGCTCCGGGAGGGCGGCACCACCGACGACCAGCGCATCACCTATGCCTTTCGCCGTGTCCTGTCGCGCAAGCCACAGCCCGCCGAGAAGGCGGAGCTGCTGGCGCTGCTGAAGCGCCAGACCCGTCGACTCGCAGAGGGTTGGCTGGATGCCGGCGACCTCGCAACCGGCATGGACACTGCACCTGAGATTCCGAAAGGCACGACCCCCACCCAACTCGCGGCCCTCACCGCGGTGAGCCGCGTGCTGCTGAACCTCGACGAAACCCTCACCAAGGAATAGCCATGAACCGCCTGAGCCATCTCCAACACGCGTTGAGGTCACACCAGCGACAGCTGACCCGTCGCTGGTTCTTCAGGGACTGCGGCGTCGGCCTCGGCACGATCGCCCTGCATGGACTGCTTTCGGGCACGGCTGCGGCTGCGGGATCAGCCGGGAGTCGGATCCGGACGCCCCACCACGCTCCAAAGGCCAAGCGGGTGATCCATCTCTTCATGGCGGGCGCCCCCAGCCACCTCGAGCTCTTCGACCACAAGCCGCAGCTTGCGAAATTCAACGGGACCCTGCCCCCGGCCGAGCTGCTCAAGGGATATCGGGCCGCCTTCATCAACCCGAGCAGCACCCTGTTGGGGCCCAAATTCAAATTCGCACGCCACGGAAACAGCGGGATGGAACTGTCGGAGCTGCTTCCAAACCTGGCCCGCGTGGCCGACGACATCACGCTCATCCGATCGATGCAGACGGATGCGTTCAACCATGCCCCGGCCCAGATCTTCATGAACACGGGATCCCAGCAGTTCGGACGCCCCAGTCTCGGGGCCTGGACCAGCTACGGACTCGGGTCGGAGAGTTCCGACCTGCCCTCCTACGTCGTCTTCAGCACCGGCGACAAGGGAACGAGCGGTGGGGCCTCCAACTGGGGCTGCGGATTCCTGCCGACAGTCCACAATGGCACCCTGTTTCGCACCGGAGGTGATCCCGTCCTGTACCTGTCCAACCCCAAGGGGGTGGACGGCTCCCTCCAGCGCGACACGGTCGACACCGTCAACCGGCTCAACCGACTCCACCTGGGGACGATGGGAGATCCGGAGATCGCCGCCCGCATCGAGGCGTTCGAGATGGCCTATCGGATGCAGGGGGTGGCCCCGGAGGTCATGGACCTCGGCCGGGAACCCGTGTCGGTGCGCGAGGCCTACGGGGCGGAACCCGGCAAGCCGACCTTCGCCAACGCCTGCCTGCTGGCCCGGCGCCTCGTGGAGCGCGGGGTCCGGTTCGTCCAGATCTTCCATGAGTCCTGGGACCAGCACGGCAACCTATCCGCCGACCTCAAACGCAACTGCGCCGCCACCGACCGAGCCAGCGCAGCCCTTGTGGCGGATCTCAAGCAGCGCGGTCTTCTGGAGGACACGATCGTGGTCTGGGGAGGCGAATTCGGGCGGACGCCGATGGTCCAGGGCGGCAACGATGGTCGGGATCATCATCCCAATGGGTTCAGCTACTGGGTTGCCGGTGGTGGATTCCGTCCCGGACTGACCTGGGGCGAGACCGACGACCTGGGCTTCAATGCGGTCAAGGACCGGGTGCATGTCCACGATTTCCACGCGACCCTGCTGCATCTGCTCGGATTCGATCATGAAAAACTCACCTACCGATTCCAGGGGAGGGATTTCCGCCTGACCGATGTGCACGGAGAGGTGGTCCGAGGACTCCTGTCCTAGAGCTCTGCATCCTAGGCCGCTTCCCGGAGCAGGCCTGATGCGGACGGCCCTAAGGACCTCATCTTCCAGCATTTACCCCTTGACCCACACCCGGGCCACCTTGTTAACTCCTCCTCAGATCGAGATTAGAGATCGAGACTCAAACCCAAAGCACACTCTGAATATGAACGCGCTGAACCGCACCTCGCTTGCCGTTGTTGCCTCCGTTGTCGCGATCGCCTCCGCTTCCGCGGATACGATCTACTACGTGGCACCAGGGGCCAACAAATTCTACAACAGCACCTCGGGTACCGAATACGGCAACCAGGTGACCTTCCCCTCCAATTCCTCCGGCGGGGCTTGGACGATCCAGTCCCTGACCGTCCCGTATTATTCCAACTACGGCCTGAGCGGCGGGTTGACCCTCAAGATCTATTCGAACGATGGAACCGGCGGCGCTCCCGGAACCCAGCTCTGGTCCAGCGGCCCCCTCGACATTCTCAACGGTGGCGGCAGCGTGACCGTTCCGTTCGGCTACTCGGCCGGCAACCAGATCCCGAACTCGCTGACCTACACCGTCTCCTTCGGGGGTGCGTCCGTGGCGGGAAACAAGGCAGGTCTCTATCTTCCGGGCTCGAACCCCGCGGTGGGTTCCTCCCAGGGAATCTGGTCTGGTAACAGCGGAGTCTGGGAGAAGCGCGCTCTGGATGGCGGCGGCCTCCCGGTCTTCCAAGCCACCATCACCGCCGTGCCTGAGCCGAGCACCTGGGCCCTCGCTGGGCTCGGTCTCGTCGGCCTGATCGCTGCGGCCTCCCGCTCCCGCAAGGGCTGATCGGGATTCCAGAACCTCTTCAAAGTGCGCCCCCGGGGCGCACTTTTTTTTTGCCGAAACTTGCCGGGCAGGCCGGCGGCCTTGCTTCCGCACCACCTCCACGGCAACCCTCCTGGCATTCGATCCACGGATGAAACTGCTGGTCTTCGCCCACGTACCGCCTCCCCATCATGGGCAGAGTCAGATGGTGCAGTACATCGTGGAGGGTCTGCGCCGACGCCGGGATCTGGGGGTGGAGGTCCATCATGTGGATGCCCGACTTTCAGGAAGCCTCCAGGACGTCGGCACAGCGCGCGGAGGCAAGATCCCAAAGCTGCTGCGCCATTGTCAGAAGGCCCGTCAACTCGGTGACGCCCACGGGATCCGCTGTCTGTACTATGTGCCAAGTCCACCGAGAAGGGTTCCCCTGTACCGGGATTGGCTGGCCTTGGCTCTCTTGCGACGACGGTTTCCGGAACTGGTCTACCACTGGCACTCGGCGGGCCTTGGGGATTGGTTGAAGACCGGGGCCACGATGCCGGAACGGCTGCTCTCCAACCGCCTGCTTGGACGACCAGACCTCTCCCTCGTCCTGGCCGAGGTGCTGCGACACGACGCCGAACAGGTGGGATCCCGCAGAATCGAGGTGGTCAACAACGCCGTCAGCGACCCCTTCCCGGACTACCATGCGGACCGGGGGCAGAGACGACACGCCCGACTGGAGGAACTCCGTTCCCACGGGGGAACGGTTCGGGTTCTTTTTCTGGCGCTGTGCTCGCGGGACAAGGGCCTCTTCGATGCGATCGAGGCCATCTGCCTCGCGAACAGCATGTCCATGGGCTCCGGTTCCCGACTCCGGTTTCAACTCGATGTCGCCGGCGGGTTTCCAGACGCGGAAACGGAACGCGAATTCAGGGAGCGCACCTCCCAGGAGGAGGCCCGCGGCCGGGTCCACCATCTTGGATTCCTCCATGATCATCAGAAGCGGGAGGCCATGCTCCGGGCCGACATGCTGGTCTTCCCCAGCTACTACGCCTTCGAGACACATCCGTTGACCGTGGTCGAAGCCATGGCCTACGGCATGCCCATCGTGGCCACCCGTTGGCGTGGCATCCCGGAAATGCTGCCGGGCGACCTGGCACGCCTCGTGGAACCCCGTGATCCACGGAGTCTGGCAGCCGGTCTGATGCAGGCGCTGGACTCCCAGAACGGACCCCGGCTTAGGAACCGCTTCGAGGAACGCTATACCCTCGATCGGTTTCTCGAGCGATTCGCCGCTGCCGTCAAAACTGTAAACCAGCCAGGGCCGTGACATGCAGACCGGGACCGACACGTTCAAGGATATCCAGATCGCCGGCGGTGACACCGCGGTGCCGATGGCGATGGCGAAGAGACTGGAGACACTCCGCCCCTTCCTGGTCGGGAAGAGTGGCCGGTTCCTCGATTGCGGATGCGGATCCGGCGCCTATGTGGTGGCCATCAAAAACCAATTCCCCCTCGAGGTTCATGGGATCGAGCACGACACGGGAAAGGTCCGTTCCGCATGGGAACAGCTGGGGTTGAGCGGACAGGTCCAACAGGGTGATCTCCAGAGGCTGGATCATCCCGACGGCTCGTGGGAGTTCGCCATGCTCAACGAGGTGCTGGAGCATGTGCCGGACGATCGGACGGCACTTCGCGAGGTCTTCCGTGTGCTCAAACCCGGGGGACTGCTGTTCCTCTTCTCCCCCAATCGATGGTTCCCCTTCGAGACCCACGGGGTCTATTGGAAGGGATCAGGGCGCCCCGTGCCGCACTGGATCCCGTTCATCCCCTACATTCCCATCTCGGCTGGCCAGAAGTTCCTCCGCTATTGGGCCAGAAACTACTGGCCCTCAGAGCTTGCAAGGATGTCCCAGGAGACGGGATTCGAAGTCATCGCCAGTTCCTATATCGGACTGACCTTCGAGAACATCTCGGGGCGTCAGCCACTGCCCCTAAGAATCATGAAGCCGGTCCTCCGTCGGCTCAGCAACGCGCTCGAACACACTCCCGGTCTCTGTCGGCTGGGGGTTTCCCAGTTCCTGGCCTGCCGGAAACCCGCACCCCGGGCACACTGACGATCCCGGGGTCATCAGATGCCACGATTCACGGACCCACGACCCGAACCCGGAAATACTGGCTCTGGGCAGAGGATGGAAGCGGCACCTCGACAGGTTCATCGGAAGTCCCGATGAACCACCGGTTTTCCTCGGCCTCGACGGTGGACCACGGTCCCGAGGACTCACTCGCAGACTGGACCTCGAAGCGCAGATTCGCCTTCCGGGTGAAGCGTAGTCGCAGATTCCCGGGTCCACCCACGAGGGACGGCCTCCAAGCGACGGCAGGATCGGCAGGCGACTCTCCGATGTGAAATTCCAGTTCGTTGGCCAGCCCATCCCCGTCGGGATCCGCCTGCCGGGAGAGATCAGTACCCGGATGGATCTTGAGAAACGCATCGGTCCACTGCCCATAGGTGAACTCCCGATTCGGCAACGAATCCTGGATCCAGCGTTTCACCAGATCGATTCCCGAGGTGTCCGGCACGAAGGTCGCCAATGGAGGCATGTGATAGGGTGCGTCGTCGGAGATGCGTCGATAGACCGAGGAGGCCTGCAGATCACCGGGGGCGACCAGAAACATCGGACTCATGGCGTAGATGTCCTGGAGATTGTTGAGGGCGAGTGATCCGACGAGCCCGGACTCGTTCAGTGGAACCTCCAGCGCACCGGACCACCGGGATCGGACAGGTCCGCCGGCGTGATGGCAGTAGGCACAATTCACGGCCAGATAGGAGTGCACCCGATAATCGAGGCTCCATGATTCCTCCGCAGCGCCGGCAAGGGCCGGAAGATGCCCAACCGACCGCGGCGGATTGGCAATATACCCCTCGTCGATCAGCCACTGGATCTGGTTCACCTTCGGACGCTCCACGGAACCACCCGGGTGGACATCCCGATTGAGCTGGGCCGGGACGAATCCAAGGACTCCGCCGGCCGATTCGTTGTGGCAGCGCGTGCACTCGCCCCGCGACGGATAGCGCCATCGCTGGGGGACAACCTTGCCCCCCTTGGAAACCATCAGCGTCTCGTCCAACCCGGGGTCCGGCACCAGATCGGCATCGGTCTGTTCCCGATTCCATCGATAGGAGGCTCCCCAGATCTGGTTCCCGGGACCGGAGCAGACCAGCACCCGGGTCTCAATCCGCAATGGCGGCGTCCCGGGCGCTTCCGACGGCATCTCGAAGTGTTTGACCCAAAGACTTCCGGCAGGGAAGCCCCATGGCTTCGTCGCATGGAAACCGATCTGATGATCGAGCTGTGGAAGGGAGAACCAACGCTTTTTCAGCGCACCATCGGACCAGAACGGAACGGTCACCTCGTAGGGTTCGATCCCTGGATTCGGACGAAGCGTCTTCAGATCGGAAAAGATCCCGGTCTGGCTCAGGCGCGCCGGAATCGGCGGCCCCTCACGGATCTCCAACGTCAGACGCATCGGACTGCCCCCGGAAATGGTGGAAAAAAAGAGACCGTCACCATCAGGACCCACCTCCACATCGGTGATGCCGGGATGCTGTGCGATCCACCGCACCGAGGGCCGTCCCGATTCGTCCAAAACCATGGAACCGATGGGGCCGCCAAGATCCGCAAAGACGAAGGAGCCCTTCAGGTCCGGATACAGGGCGCCATGGTACCAGGTGCCTCCCGTGATGGAGACTTTTCCACCTTCATGCTCATATTCGTAGAGAGGCGCTGAGTAGGGCTCATCCAGGACCGCAAAAGGCCAAGGCAGGGTTCCCTCGAAGAGGATCCAGCCGTAATTGCCCCCGGGCTGGATCCGGTTGATTTCCTCGCGACGGTTCTGTCCAACATCGGTCGAGTATAGGAGTCCGGACGCGGGATCAAACGCCATCCGAAAGGGATTCCTCAGCCCGACGGCATAGAACTCGGACCTCACGCTGCCGGGTTCCAAGAACTGCCTGAAATACGACTTCAGTCCCACCAGGGGGTTGTCTCGCGGCACCCGAAAGGTGCCGTCGTGGATCGCCGGGTGTGCATTCGGCTCGAGGTTCGTCTCCAGTCGATCCACATCGATCCGCAGGATGCCGCTGAAGAAATCCTTCTGCACATGCTGTGAATTCCCGAATGTGTCAAAGGCCCCACCCCCATCGCCCAGTGAGATGTAGAGGTACCCGTCCGGACCAAACCGGAGATCACCCCCGTTGTGGTCGGGATCCGGATCGCGCTGCGAGATCAGTGGCTGCTCGGATTCCGGAAGCACCCGGTTGGGATCCGTCGGGTCCACGCGGAACCGCGAAACCCTCTGGTGGAGCAGCGGACCCTCGGGGGTCTGGAGAGGGGTCGAATAGAAGACATAGACCCAGCCATTGTCCTTCCATCGAGGGTGGAAGGCCATGCCGAGGAGGCCACACTCGGACTCCACACGCACACGGTCCCTGAGATCGAGGAAGGTCGACATCCGGTCCCCATCGGAGTCCGTGATCGCAAAGACCCGGCCCTCCTGGCCCAAAACGAAGAGTCGGTGGATGTCCCCGGGCGCCTTCGACAGACGCGTCGCCGGCGGGAGTGTCTCGACCCCGGGAAACGCAGGCCGGACGACGTAGCGCTGCAGGGCCGGACGCAGTGGAATCCGGAGGGTCTCGTTGGGAGATCGCGCGTGCAGCGTGAGATCCACGCACACCGACACCAGGACGACGCGGACGCACAGCAGGACGAAGGAGGCCATGCAGTTTCCCTGAATCACCCGATATGATCCACACCCACCCACACACTCCTCCTAGC
>CAZZKQ010000011.1:0-20222 GCA_964654875.1 uncultured Verrucomicrobiota bacterium
AGGGCGGCGGCGAACTGGCCGTAGTGGTGCCGGATCCGGGCTGCAAGCCACTGCACCCACCACCCCGCAGGATCCAGGGCGCAGGCCTTCTCGAAGCAGTAGTCCGCCCGACGCTCCTTGCGGGCGAGCAGCACATCGCCCCGGGCGAGCCAGATGTAGGCGGTGTCACCCCGCTCCTCCAGGCTCGCATCCGAAAAGGCCAACGCAGGATCGAGATCCCCAAGGCGTCCCAAGGCCACCGCCTTCGCGGCCAGCAGTTCCGGTGCGGTGGGAAAGCGTTCGAGGGCCTTGTCGGCCCAGACCCGGGCCTCGCGATACTCTCCCAGCTCGATCAGGACCCGGACCTGACCGGTCCAGGCTGGGATGGACCCGGGATCGAACTCGAGGACGCGCGAGTAGTGGCGCAGGGCGAGCTCGAAATCCATCGACTGGTAGGCGGTCTCGGCCGAGGCCATCCAGTAGGCACCATCCCGGGATTCCGATTCGGCCCCGTGGCGAGGCTGTTCGTGCGATTCGAACTCGAGATTGCCGAAACGACTCATTGGGTATCCTGCCGCCGGAAGAACCACCTCTGGTAGGGGCGACCCACGAACTCTGCCCGGGTGATCTGGGCCTGGTCGAGAAACGCTTGGGTGATCGCCTCGGGTGAGGCTCTCCCCGCCGCCCGTTGGAGCATCCGAGGCCATGCGAACCAGGTGTCCCTCGGAATGGCAACCGCCCCCGTCATGGGCATGTACGCTTCCAGAGGTCTGGTTCGCCCTGCCACCACCACGCTGTTGGTCGTGAATTGGATCCGATCCCCGGGGAGACCGATCACGACCCCCCAGTACAGCCCGCCCCGCATCAGGACCTGCATCTCCCCTCCCCCCCTGCGGGTGCCCTCCGAGCGATAGAGGATGGTGTCTCCGCGCACAAGATCCTCGGGTTCGACCCTCGGGTTCACGATGATGTTCCGCCCGTCGACCAGCACGACCCGGGCGAAGGTATCGTTGAGGAGTCCATCCAGAGGCCAATACACGACCGCAGCGGCGATCGCCCAGAGGGCGAGGGGGAATCCGATCCGATGAGCCAGTGTCGGGGACGGAAGGTCCGGATCGAGTTCCCGCGTTCGGAGAATGGCCAGCGCCAGACCGCTGGTATGAGTGGATGCCAGGGTGCCGAGGCACCACGCCCGGAGGGTGGGATTCGCGAGGAAGACCAGGAGCAGCACCAGAGCGAGGATCCAGACCCCGGCCATGATCAGCCCGATCTGCCACCGGCCCATCGCCACGTAGGCATACCCGGGAACGAGGACGGAAAGAACGCCGTCCCGGAACGACAGGATCCCGAAGGAAGGCGGGCTTGGCAGCCGCCGCATGACGTGCGCAAGGCGGTTCTTCAGCCGCTCGAAGCGGACCCCCGATGCCGCCGACATCCGTCCCCGACCGGCCCGGGGCGGATAGTAGCTGGAGTCGCTGGAGTCCATGGGAACCCAGCCGACGTTCAGTGATGCTGCTGGTTCCGGATCACCACGTCGTCATCGGGTTCGAAGAACGACGACGTGTGCCGCACCTCCCGGACCTCGCCGACGAGGGACTCGAACAGCTTCACCACCTCGAGGCATCCCTTGCCTTTGATTCCGTCGATGTGGAGTTCTACTTCGCCGGTGGGGCCGATCGTGATCTCGTATTCGCGGATGTTCATGATCTTGAATGCTGGGTCCGAATGGGGGCGGGTCAATTCTGCCAGTGGCGCACACGGAGCCGGATCGACTGGTCTTCGCCGACCGTCTCCTCGACAAGGTTCATACCCCGTGAATCGAGCTCCGATTTCAGTTTCTGCAGGACGTAGTGCTGGACCATGCGTCCGCTGAGCTCTTCACCGACCTGGCGCAGGACCTCCTCGGAATGGCCTTCACCGGTCACGCAGACCGAGGCGCGACCGCGGGCATCTCGGGCAAAGAGGGCTTCGATGCCGTCTCGGACCAGCCGGATCCGCTGGTCGCGTCCGAGCGTCTCGAGGACGACCTCGCTGCCCGGGATCTCCAGATCGACCCGTCGCACGCCGTCGGGGGTCTGGGATTGGTTCGCGTTGGCGACAGCCTGGTCGACCATGGAGAAGCCCAGCGATGTGGCGGCTGAGGCGACAGCGGCCCCCAGGGCGGGCCAGGAGGCGATGACGATGGGAGCGAAGACGGCGACGGCACTCATGGTATGTTCAGGTTGGATTGGACCGGGATCGGGTCCGGACCGCACGGGGATTTTTGGGTCCCTCTGAAAAGAAAGAGACTCACGCGGAGGGGACCATTTGCTGCTGAGGGTTTGCGCAATGGCGCGGCGGGTTGCGATGGGACCTGGGGCACCAGGTTGCTATCGGGGTGGGTGCTGTCGCACCGAGTGACGCCGGGCACAGCCCCTTCGTCTGAGGCTCGCGCCTTCCACACGACCCCCGCTTCTTGACGCCGTAAGCTTTGCAATGCAAAGTGAAGGTATGGATGACACGGTGGCAGCGGAGAATCTCCGGGTGATTCGGACCCTGATGGAGCGGTCGGCTCTGTATCGACGGGCTTTGGCTCCGGTGTCGTTGACGACGGGTGGACTTGGGCTGGCTGCGGGGGCTGCCGGATCGGTTTTGGGGCTGGGATCCGTCGTTGGGTTTGTCGGGTTCTGGATGGTCACGGCGGTTTTGGTCTCGGCCGTGAGCCTGCTCATCGTCCGCCGTCAGGCCCTGGGGGATCGGGAAGCCTTCTGGTCTCCTCCAACCCGTCGCGTGGCGGAGGCGATTCTTCCCCCGTTGGTCGCGGGTCTGATCCTTGGCCTGGTGGCCCTGATCCCTGGGGGGCCCGGTCGGCTGGGGTCGCTCTCGGACCTGGCCTGGTGGCTCCCGTCGATCTGGATGGTGCTCTATGGCTGTGCCATCCATGCCGCGGGATTCTTCGTCCTGCGCGGGATGAGGCGGCTCGGATGGATCTTTGTCGCGACGGGATGCGCCCTGCCTGTGCTGATTCATCCGGGACCGATCGGCGGTGCGATGCCGTCGATGACCGGGGCCCATCTGGTCATGGCCGCTACCTTCGGTGGCTTCCATCTCGCCTATGGACTGTACCTCGCCCTCACCGAGACACGGAACCCCGACGCGTGAATCCGGAACCCTTCCTCCAGCTGGATCGCACGATCCATGAGAAGGGGCGTCTGGCGATCATGTCGCTCCTCGCCGCCTCCCCGTCGCTGCTCTACACGGAGCTCCGTGACACCCTGCGCATGACCGATGGCAATGCCACGGCCCACCTGCGCACCCTCCACGAGGCAGGCTACGTGGCCGTGACCAAGTCCCTCGAAGGTGGTCGCCCCAGCACCAGCTATTCACTGACCCAGGCTGGCAGGAACGCGTTCCAGGACTACGTCGGGCTTCTCGCCCAAATCGTCGCCCAGACCCGACAGGCCGACGCCTGAACGCGTGCATTCTCCGGCTCCCCCATTTCGACCCACACCTTTGTCCCGAAACTTTGCATTACAAAGCATGAAGATCCTCAAGGCCACCCATCTTGGCATGTGCTTCGGTGTCCGCGATGCCTTGGCCCTCGCCCACGAGACCGCTGCCGAAGGGCCTCTGACGGTCCTCGGGGATCTGGTCCACAACGACACGGTCCTCCGGGATCTTCGCCAACGTGGGGTCCGGATCGAACCGAGGCTGGCCGATGTCCAGACCTCTACTGTCATGATCACTGCCCACGGGACCTCGGATCGACAACGAGAGGTCATCGCCGGTCAGGGCTATCGAGTGATCGAGGCCACCTGTCCCTTGGTCCGATTCGCCCATGAACGGGTCCTGGCACTGTTCCGGGCCGGCTACCATCCGGTGATCATTGGCCAGAGGGATCATGTCGAGGTCCGGGGTCTGACCGGAGACCTCGATGTCCATGACGTGGTGCTGGAGGAAGCGGATATCGACCGTCTTGAGCCCCGGGATCGGTTCGGAGTGGCGTCGCAGACCACCCAGCCGATCCAAAGGGTCAGGTCCCTGGTGGAGCGGCTCCGGTCCCGGTTTCCGGACTCGGAGGTCCGTTTCGTCGACACGGTCTGCCAGCCGACCAAGCAGCGGCAGGACGCGGCGGAGGAACTGTCGAGGAAGTGTGATGTCGTCGTGGTGGTTGGCGGCTTCCACAGCAACAACACCCGCCAACTGGCCGAGACGTGCGCCCGGCATGGAGCGCGGGTCCATCGGGTCCAGACAGCTGCCGAGCTCCGGACCGAATGGTTCCTCGGGGCCGTCACGGTGGGACTGACGGCGGGAACGTCGACACCGGATACGGTGATCAATGGGGTCGAGGCCTGGCTTCACCGGGTGGCAGCTGCGGTGGCGATCCCTGGGGTGGAGGTGGTGTCGTGAGGGTTGTCGGAGGTTGGACTGGAAGCCCCGCACGGAACTCTTCGAGACTTCGGCATGGAGGCGCATGAAAAACACCGTCCTTGAGCTCCTCTGTGCCGTCGGGTTTGGGCTCCTGCCCATCGCCGTCCTCGCCCTGCGGGCATTCCGTCCCCGGATCATGCCGTGGTGGGCCGTCTTCGGCGTCACCGTGGTGCTGGGCTGGGGTTTGGCGATGGCGAGCGCGTTGGTCCATGAGGGGCCGGACACAGGTGCCGGACACATGGGCGCCCTCTTCTTCGGCTGGGCCCTGGCCCTGCTCTGGCTCGTGCCGTGGCTGATCGCCTACGCCGTCACCCAAGGG
Organism: uncultured Verrucomicrobiota bacterium; assembly: GCA_964654875.1. Classification (GTDB taxonomy): domain Bacteria; phylum Verrucomicrobiota; class Verrucomicrobiia; order Limisphaerales; family UBA9464; genus UBA9464. The sequence continues at coordinate 4,709 of CAZZKQ010000011.1, forward strand.
CTGCGCCGCCTCTTCGCGCGTCGAACCCCGGATCGTCCCCTCCAGCGGGACCCGGCGAGTCCGGCCCTTTGATCCGGAACCTCAATGACCCAAGTTGATGGACCGTCCCTGCATCGATCGGCCCAAAACGGTTCCTGTGCCTCTTCTTTCTCCGCGTCACCGCGTCACCGCGTGAGTCCCCGTCTTCCCTTCATCCTCCGCGTGCCCCGTTCAGGGCAACGCGATCGAGATCTGGTAGAATCTTGAGGTCTGGGTGGAGGGATCCCGGAATCGGATGGGTCCAGGCGTCCCGGGTCCACTGAGACTGCCAAGGGGGAGCCAGGTGGGATCCCCCAGATGATCCTGTACCCGGACCCGATAAACGCGGCCGGGAATCGCCGGAACCGTGAGTTCCGTACCGGCATCCCCAGTGGCCACCTCGATCACCAGGCGGCTGGCTGCATCCCGTGGGTTGGTGCCGGCCAGGTATTCGTCGAGATTGGTCCGTCCGTCCCCATCGGCATCCCCATCGGCACCGTTTGAACCGATGCCGGAAGCGGCATCGAGCCCGTTGGCCATCTCCCAGGCGTCGGGCAGCTGGTCGCCATCCTGATCGGGCACGGCCTGGAGGGTGTCGTCCGGGTTGTTGACGCGTCCGGCTGTGGGTGGAGCGGATTCCCAATTCGCAGGCTCGTTGGCGAAGGAGCGGCTCCGGAGCCGCTGGAGAGAGTTGCCTGAGCCTTCAATGAACGAGGGCCAAGGCGCGATGGGGCGATATCGGACCGACTCCCAGGTCACCCATGGAACGAAGCCGGCATTCACGGCCGGTGATGGGATCGGCTCGTCCGGCTGCTGCACCTCGAGGGTTTCCCCGGCGTTGTCGAGGGCCCCTGTCCACGGCCCCCACAGCGGGACTCCGGTGGGTACGGAGAATCGCGCGCGGAAGTCGGCGGCGAGGATCGTCTCGATGGCGGGATCGAATGACACGATGACCCCAAAGTCACCGGGTCCCAGCTGGGCAGCGGATGGGAAGGTGAATGTGACAGCACCGGCCAACCGCCATCGACGCTCCGGATGACCGGGATCCCCGAGCAGCAGTGGGAGGCCCGTCGTGTTCCGAACCTCAACGAATTCATCGAGCTGGCTTCCGCAGGGTGGCAACGCGGGTGGGGCGTAGTGGATCTCGGTGATGGCGAGGGGCGGGACCGCAGGTGGGGGATTGGGCTGGCCGAATGACCGCTGGGCCTGAGGGGCCCAGTGCTCACGACCATCGGAGGTGCCGAGCCGCCCGAGGCTCTGTCCATTGAATGTGGCTCCGAAGGAACCGCCCTGGGTGTACCCCGTGAGAGTCCCGTTCGTATCGGCACTGAACAGGTGGATCCCGTCGCCCAAGGCGCTTAGGGAGAAACCCGTTGGGCCCACACGAAGTGCTTCTTCGGTGACGACCCAGAATCCACCCGGAGGGACCACGGTTCCATTCGGGATCCTGAATTTCTTGGGTTCACGGAAATCGTCCGTGAGCCACCAGCCACCGATGTTGGCCGGCACCGAGCCGGCGTTGAAAAGTTCGATCGAATCCGTCAGCGGAGGGTCGGTATGGGCCAGTACCTCGTTGATCCGGACCGCAGGGAATGGGGTCGGAGCGGGATCTGCCGTCCCGGGAGATCCGCCGGACCGGGTGCTAAGACGCCAGCGATCGGGCGATCCGATGTCCCCGGGCTGGGTGGACTCGTCCCTCAGCACGAGCGAGAAACCAAACCCGTCGGCCAACGGTGCCCACGAGTCTGAATACCGAACCACGCTGATGGGTTCCCCGTTGCGGCCGACGATGCGCACGGTGTTCGCCGAGTTCGCGAGGGCACCGGTGTATTCGCCGGCAATCCCGGTGACCCCGGGGTAGCGCGATTCGAAGAGGGCCCGATTGCGGACCAGTAGCGCCCGTTGGCCCGGGGCGAGTGTTGTGACTTGGCTGCCAGCGGTGAAGGTGAAGTCGATCCCGCCCTGGATCCGGATGCCAACGAGGTTGAGCGGTTCGGTGGAGGGATTCAGCAGCTCGAGGAATTCAAACTGGTCGGCCGTCCAGAGCGATCCCACGGGGGGCCCCTCCGGATGGAAGTGGATCTCGGTCACGAGCAACGGAGGCACCTGCCTGTAGTAGATCGCGGAGACCGGGCCGGACCACTTGGAGACGAGCGGTGGATTGAACGAACCGGTCTTGGCCGTGTGGGACTCGTTCAGCACTCGCGCCACAAAACGCGTGGCCTCACGAACCAGTAGCGGTGTCCCGCCATAGGCCAGTGCGGTCGAGGAAACGGCACCGCCCGGGAGACGGGGATCAGAGCCATCGAGGGTGTAGTAGATCGTCCCGGGTCCCGGTGCCGACAACGTGACGAGAAGCTCCCCGTCGAACCGACCCCCGGGAGCGCTGAAGACCGGGGGGCGGACGAATTGGCTGTCCATGAACGTGACCCGGTTGGACAGCCAGTTCTTGAGGGAATTGATCTCCCCCTGGAAGCCACTGCGCGGAATCACACGCCACTTCGCCTGTTCCCGCGGCTGGGCCTTGCGGACCTGATTGGCGAGATCGTCCACCAGGCGATGCAGGTTGGTTGTCGCAAAGTGGGTCTGCCGTAGATCCTGATAGCGATCGATCCACTCCTGGTAGAAATCGATGTCCTTGAACAGTCGTCCCCACCACATCTGGGTCGTGTCGTTGAAGAAATCGGTGCCCCCGGTGGAGGCCCAGGCCTTGGGATTCATGTCCCGGCCATCGGTGGAATTGAGCGCCCGGTCGAAATCCCAGAGCGGCCCGAACGTCAGCTTTCCCTCCCTCGGCTTGTGGAAGTAGGCACTCAATCGAAGGGCATCCACGTTGAATGTCAGGACGTTCAGCAGGGAATGGTCGATCCACGCACCCACATCGATGAACGCCCTGTAGCCATTGGTGGGGTTCTTCCAGTCGGCGCCATACAGCGCCGACTCGAAGGCATTGAAATGGGACTGGAGATACTGCCGCTGGGCGGCCCGTTCCGGCAGCCGGATCTGATCCTCCGGCGGGTCCACGTAGATGATACCCTGTCGGGCGCCGATGAACCCGTTCTCGCCGGGTCCCCCGCGGTCCACCTTGAGCACATAGCCCCCGGTGACCGAGGGTGGAGTCGAGTTTTCTGGCTCGAGTTTGTCGATGTCCACCCGGTTGGAACCCTGTTTGATGCGTTCCTCGAGGACATAGATCCCGTTGTAGGTGGTGGTCCGGATGGAGCCTTCGGCTGAGTCTGTGATCAGGTAGACTTCCACGAAACGCGTCCTGGAGGAATAGCGTCCAACATCCCGGCTCAGCTGATGGGCAAAAGGGTTGTGGATGAGGATCGGCTCAAAATTGTTCGGGGCGTAGAGCACCCAGTCGGACTCGGACGGCAATCCGAGGAGTCCGTGTTTGTCATCGGCGTCGAACTCATCCCGGAGCTCGAGATTCATGCTCACCTTGGGGTACCCGAGCGTGCTGGAACCCCGCGCACCGATCCCGACCCGTGCGGTGAGGGTCGGAACATTGGTCAGGGACGTGGCTCCTCCAAAGGGTTCAAACACCTGGAGGTACGCCGGCTGTTGCCCTGTGGCCGGCGGGGTTCCCTTGCCGAAGTTGTGGAGCACAAGGACCGGCAGATCGGAGGTGAACGTTGGAAGTGTTCCATCGAGGCGGCAGTACATCTCGCTGCGCGGTGTCCCGGGAAGGAGTCCGGGCGTGAAGGCACGGGCGCGGAGCAGCTTGGACGTCGTGAGGTCGATCGGCCCGACGTACTCCGTGGAGCTTTCGGTCGGCAGCGAGCCATCCAGGGTGTAGCGGATCACCGAACCGGGAATGGCGTCGGTCGGCTTCAGGACAACCTGGATCGAGCCGATGAAATTCCTTCCGCGCTCGGAGAACCCGACCTCCGGGGAAAATCCCGGGCCGCCAGAGGCGTTGGCCGCACGGGGTGTCGGGGTCTGGAAATATCCGGCGGATCTCGGCGCGCCGGGTGGGCGGCCATAGCTGATACCCCGGCGCTGGACTGGATAGGCGGGGACAAATCCGGACTCCACCTGTCCCTCCGGGTTCACCAGGGCCAGGAATTCACCCGCATTCGAAAGCCGGAAGTTGGTGTGCAGTGGGCGTGTGGCGTTGGTCCGATTCTTCTCGGAGGCGAACACCAGCAGGTATCCGCCCGGCGGAATCGTGATGTCGGGGAAGGACCATTTCCGGAGCTGCGCCGGGTCGTCGGACAGGGACCACCCCGATATCGGCGCAGGCTGGTTCGACGAGTTGTGGATCTCGATCCAGTCCGAGTCGGTACCGTCCTCGTCTCGAATGCTCCCAGTGTTGTCCGCGAGGAACTCGTTCAGAAGGAGGCCTGTGGCCTTGAGATTGGGATCGATGGTGTAGGTCCATGATCCACCCTCGAAAGGGCGGGGCGTACTGGCCTGATCGGTGATGCCGTGGCCGGGCCGAAAGGCGACGGTGATGTTCCCGACGGGTGCGTTGGGAAAGGTGAAGACAAACTGACCCGGAGTCACCTCGGTGACCCCCGTAGCAGGGACACCGGCGACAAGCAGGTCTCCCGCATCGAGGCCTTTTACAGGTTCACTGAATTGGACCTCGAAGGAGTGCAGTTCCCGCAGGGTGGAACCCGGGGTTGGCAGAACCGAGGTCACAACCGGAGCCTCCCGGTCGACTTCGGCCTGGAGCGAGGCGTCGAAGACTAGGTCGCTGCTGCCGATGTTCACATTGAAGACCTGGACGGCGATCAGGTTGTCGCCCGGCTTCAGGACATTGGGTGCGTTGGCGATCGGATAGTCGTTGAACACCGCGGGATCCGGTGTCGCGGCCGCCGATGCGGTTGCGTTGAACCCGAGTTCTCCTTCGGGAACGTTGAACCGGACGACCTCGAGTCCGTTGATCCACGCGATGAAGCCATCGTCACAGGCGGCCCGAAGCGTCAGCGTGCGGAAATCGTTTGGGCTCCCCACCTGGAAGTTCCGGCGCAGGAACAGCGTCGTGTAGCTGTTCCGCATGTCGGTGATCTCGGTCCCGGTGAAGGGGTCTCCGTAATAGAATGCGGCAGGCCCCTGCAGCCATCCTGCGTCGCTGAAGCTGGTCGTGCGCCAGGACGTCGGATCCGGGGTCGAGGGCTCACCCGTTCCCTTGAAGTACCGCCATTGTGATCCGATCGGAAACAGTTCATCCGCCCTTCCCAGGCCCAGCAGGGAGATGAAAACCAGGAAGGTGGCAGGCCAACGGCAAGGATAGGACAGATGCATGGACGGATTCCCCATACTTAGCAAAAGCCGGGCCGAAGGGAACCGGTCATCGCCATGCGGCCAGGGTCGGCCTATGTGGCCGGGATGAAACGCTGGGCCAGCAGCGATGCGAGCCAACCGAGGACGAACCAGACCGCAAGCCCGGGAGTCGGGAGCAGGGCGAGCCAGTCGACCAGACAGATGCCCGCAAGGAGTCCCGACACCGTCAGCCCGAGATTCCGTCCGCCGGATCCGAGGGTGTGGCGGAGACACCAGACAGCCCAGGCGGCAACCAGGAATCCGACGAACGATCCATAGAGCCGGTAGTCGCCACCGTTGTAGAGGGCCGAGAACACCAGGGGCAGGGCGAGCGCGGCCAGGGGCCAGCGTTGGAGGCGACCCGTGGTGCTCTCCCGCTTGGCCACGTAGCTGAGGCCGATGATCCATCCAGCCAGGGCCACTGCCGACCAGATGGAAGCCCCGGTCACGCCGTGGACCCCAGCCGATGCGGCGAGGGGATAGAGCAGGAATCGACAGACCGACATCAGAACCGGAGAGAAGGACAGCGCTTTATGCGATGCGTCATAGAGGACGACGACCAGCGCCAGGAGGAGGGCCAGGACCGCGGAGGTCCAGCCCAGCAGTGCCAGGAGCAGGGTTCCCGATCCCAGGAGCCCCCAGCCAATCCTCCAGACCCACGATTCGGGAATCGCCCCGCTGGGAATGGGACGCATCTTCCGATACTGGCGGTCGAACTCCGCGTCGAACGCGTCATTCAGGTACATGCCACCGATGTAGACCAGTGACGTTCCGATCAGGAGGTGGATCAGCGGCAGGATGGAGGGTCCTCCTCCTCCGAGCCCCCAGCCGGCGAGGCCGTTGGTCCAGACGGTCGGGAGATTCGACACCCGACCCAGCACGAGCAGCGTGCGCCATGAGGGGGTGCGGGATCGGGACATCGGGTCCGGGAACCTACGATTGGAGCCGTGGGGGCTGCAATGCGGCGGTGTCCAAGGGGCGACCCCATCCGAGGCCAGGGGTGCGCTGCGATCCCTCGCTCGGGGGGCGACGTTCTCCTGTGGGCGTGAACCGCCGGAATCGAAATATCGTCGGGCTTTCCGGTCTTCGCTCCCCGAAACCGGTCAAACCCGCACCTTTCTGATGCCACAGCACGTTGGGGCCGACATCCTCGGTGCATCCACGCCTTCCTCATGCAACGAAGAACCTTCCTCCAGGTCCTGGGCCATACCGGGACCGCCGCGTGCCTGTCGTCGGAACTGTGGGGTGCGGATGTTGACACGGTCGGCCGGCCTTCCAAAGGGGTCCGGGCCTCTGGACGGGTCTCGGATGCCTCGGATTGGGAGGTGGTTTCCGCGCTGCTCGACGATGCGTCATCGACCTATTCGGAGCCCTGGGACGACGCCACGTGTCGGACCCTCATGAAGGGTGGGTACCTGGGCAACGGAGACCTCGGGGTGCATCTCGGTGGGACGAGGCACTCGCTGGTCTACTACCTCGGGAAGAACGGATTCCACGCCGCGAACGACACGGTGGGTCTGCGATCGGGGGATGATCCGGCCCCGGGGCCCTACAAGCAGCACATTCTGAATCTGGCCCGGGTTACCGTTGAAGCCGCCGGAGGAATTGAGTCCGGAGACCTCTACCGGGTTACGCAGGACCTCAAGCGGGCGGAGATCCGGACCGCGTGCACGATGGCGGGTTCTCGGGTCCGAACCCGGGCCTTTCTGTCGCCGGAGACGAATGGGGTTGTGATCGAGCTGTCGACGGATGGAGGAGCAGATCTCCGGGTGAAGGTGACCCTCTCCGTCATCGGCAACGTCTCCGTCGCCCGAAGCGCTGGGGTTGTCGGATCCGTGGTGTGGGTCACCAAGGAACCCAAAGCGGAAGGGGCTCCCTTCTACGTCAAGGGCGCGGTGGCGGCTCGCGTGTTCGGTGTACCTGCGGAGGCGACCACCAACCACCAGGATCACGCGGCTCTCCTGTTCACCCTGCCCGGCGGCGGTGGTGTGGTCCGCCTCTTCCTCCAGGCCGACCACACCAAGAACGCGCCGTCTCCGCTCCCAACGGTTCAGGCCGTGGTCCAGAACAGGACAGATGACGAGTTGACCCATTTGGACGCGGAGAACCGGGAGTGGTGGAGACGGTTCTGGCTCCGGTCCTACATCCGGCTGGACCATCCGATCCAACGCTACTGGTACAACCACCTCTACCTCATGGGTTCGGCCGCCCGGAGTGGTGCCGACAACAGCCCGGGCAAGGCTCCGGGTCACTGGGGTCCGTGGAACCGGGCCGATGACATGAAGTGGTTCGGCAACCTGGGCATGAACTACAATGCCCAGAACCCCTACTACGGGACCTTCGCCGCGAACCACGTCGACCTCGTCGATCCCTACATTGAGACGATCCGGTATTACGCCGCGACCACAGGACGCCAGCGCGTCATCAACCGCTGGGTCTCTCCGGAAATCGCCGCGCGGATGCCGGCAAACTGCCGGGGTGTCGAATTCGAGGGTTCCTTCACATCCCATGGAACCCCGGCGACCGGCGAAGGGAAGGTGGGAGCCGAGGATTGTTGCATGGCCACGAATGCCGTGTTCGCCATCCTGCCGATCCTCTGGAAGTGGAAGTATGGCCGGGACACCGGGTTCCTGAGGACGACGGCGTATCCGCTGATGCGGGAGGTCGCGGATTTCTACGACGACTACATCGGGAAACCGGTCGATGGACGCTACGAGGTCTACGGATCCGTCCATGAGGGGGCCGACTGGTTCGCGAAGAACGACATGTTCAGCCTTGGCGCGATCCGCTTCCTGTATCGGGAGATCATCGCGGCAAGCACCCACCTGGAGTGCGATGCCGATCGCCGCGCCCACTGGCAGGACATCCTCGACCACATGGCCGACTATCCTCTCCAGCTTTGGGGGGACCGAGTCACGTTCCGGCCTGATGCGGTACACGATGTCATGGAGGCGCTCCACTACCAGGGAGGTGCTCGAAACACCGGGGTGATGTTCACCACAACCTTCGACAACATTGGCCAACGCACGCTACCGGCCTATCGGCTCGCCACATGCAACACGCTCGACCGGGGCAACATGTTCCATCCGCAGCGCTGGTGTGGATGGCAGAACGGAAACGACTTCGGGATGATGTTCGTGATGGCGGTGCGGGCGGGCTATCGACCGGATCGGGTCCTCAAGGCGATCCAGGATTGGAAACCCGAATCCAACGGGGTGGTCTCCCAGAAGGATGGAGGCGGCATCGAGACCGCGGGGATTCTGGAAGCCATCAACAGCATGGTGTTGCAGAGCCACGACGGAGTCCTGCGGATCTTCCCCAACTGGGACCGGTCCGTGGATGCGGAGTTCAAGCGGCTTCGGGCGGTGGGGGCATTCCTCGTCGAGGCGCGATACCGGGCTTCGGGACAGATCGTGGATCGCATCCGGATCTTCAGCGAGAAGGGCAATCCTTGTGTGATCCAGAGTCCCTTCGACGGGTCCTGCATCGCAGTGACTCGGGTGGATAGGCGTCAACGGATCGTGGTCGAACAGGACGAGGATGAGTTCCGATTCCTGACCGTCCCCGGGGCCACCTACGAGGTCCGACGCGCCGCCTGCCCATCGGTCAGCCGTGGTGCTCCGGTGATCGTGTTCCAACCGAAGGACGCCGTGGTGCTCCTGTCGGACGTTTCCACGTTCATGGTCACGGCAAAGGGCCGGGAGCTCCGGTATCAGTGGCAGAAGAACCGCAAGGATATCCCGGGTGCGACCTCCCCGAGCCATACCACCCCGCCCACGACACTCTGGGACATTGGCAGCGAATACCGATGTGTGGTCTCGAACTCCTCAGGCTCCACCCAAAGCCGGCCCGGCGTCGTGAACCTGAAGGCCGCTCCGCCTGCCAAGCCGCATTCAATTGTCGGGACGTGGTCCTACCCACATGCGGGACGTCGCTACACCCGGGAATTCACCGGGGACAACCGGTGCATCCTCCGGGACGAAGGCGCCGTGGGTTGGACGAAGTCCTACACCGTGCTCGACGAACGGACGGTTCTCGTGGAAGGCGGACTTCGTCATGTGCTGATCGGTCCCGACACCCTCGACATCGAGGGCACCTTCACGGGAAGCCGTTTGTCGAGGTAGAGCAGGGCTCTCGTTCCGCCCGATCGGTCTCAGGGAGAAAACCGCCTTGCCTCGTTCAGACAGAGGGCGACGATTACACCCGTCCTCCATGAGCCTTCCCAAGCTGCTTCTCCTGGGTCTTTTCCTTGCCATCCATTCCGTCACCACGGCGGCGGAAAAGAAAATCGTCCTCATCGCCGGAACCCCGAGTCATCCCCCCGGGATGCATGAGTTCCGCGCCGGGACCCTCCTGTTCCAGAAATGCCTGACAGGCATTCCAGGTGTGAAGGTCCAGGTCTATTCCAATGGCTGGCCGACCCGGGTCGAGGACAATGCCACGGTCGATGCCAACGAGGTTCTCAGTGATGCCGATGCGGTTCTGATCTATTGCGACGGGGGTCAGGGACATCCGGCGATCCGACCCGACCGGGTGAAGGTCCTCGATGCGCTGGCGGCAAAGGGCAAGGGGCTCGGATTCGCCCACTACGGTGTCGAGGTTCCGAAAGGCGATCCCGGAGTGGCTCTCCACCGCTGGATCGGTGGCTATTACGAGCACCAGTTCTCGGTGAACCCGATGTGGAAGCCGGAGTTCAAGTCCCTCCCGAAGCATCCCGTGACGCGGGGTGTCCAGCCGTTCGCCACCCGCGATGAATGGTACTTCAACATGCGTTGGGCGCCGTCGACCAACGGCATCACACCGATCCTCGTGGCCCAGCCCTCCGATGAGGTTCGCAAGGGACCCTACGTCTGGCCGCAGGGGCCGTACCCGCACATCGTCGCCGACTCCGGGCGGCCTGAGGTGATGATGTGGGTGTTGGAACGGAAGGATGGCGGTCGTGGATTTGGATTCACGGGCGGGCACACGCATGAGACCTGGGGAGATACGAACCAGCGGAAGCTGTTCCTCAACGCCCTCCTCTGGCTGGCCAAGGCAGAAGTACCCTCCGGTGGGGTCGAGTCCCGGATCGATGCCGACGATCTGAAGCAGAACCTCGATCCCAAGGGCAAGAAGTGATCGGACTCCCCCGGGTTGGCATCGACTGGCGCGCCGGATTCCTGGCGGTGCTCCTGATGCTGCTCGAACCCGTTCGTCCCCGGGCGGAGGACAAGGTCCAGTATCGATGGGAGGGCTATTACGAGGACAACAACAGGGTGAAGGTCATCACCCAGGGAGCCTATGTTGAGAAGGATCTCAATCCCAACCTGCTGCTGAAGGGCAACTTCGTCTACGACGCCATTTCGGGTGCCACGCCCACCGGAGGACCACCGCCCCCGGGCAGTGACCAGGTCCAGTTGTTCAATTTCTGGGATCGCCGGTACGCGGGGTTTGTCGAGACGGACTACAAGACCGGTCGTTTCACCCACCAGCCCCAGTTCTCCTACAGCTGGGAGCATGACTACACCAGCCTGGGGCTCTCGTGGAACGAGCTGATCGAACTGAACGAGAAGCACACCACACTCGCCTTGGGCGTGTCCCACAACTTCGACGAAGTGATGGGAACCTGGCACCCGGATTTTGCCCGCAAGGGTGTCTCGGATTTTCTGGTCGGGGTCACCCAGGTCCTGGGCCCTTCGACGACCCTCACGTTCAACGTCACCCTCGGCTACTCCGAGGGCTACCTCAGCGATCCCTACAAGGCGGTCAACTTCTACTACGCCTACCCGGATCCCTCCTATGATCCGCTGCCGTACGGGATCAACTCCCAGGAACAGCTCGGCACCTTTGGATTCCCGGCTGAGAACCGACCCGGACACCGGGTCCGTTCGGTCGCGTGGCTGGGTCTCAACCACTATGTGAAATCGATCGATGGCGCTCTCGACGCCAGCTTCCGGGTGGGGACCGACAGCTGGGGACTGACCAGTGAGACGCTCTCGCTGACGTGGCTCCAGAAGATCGGAAAGAGGTTCACGGTTTCCCCCCTCTTCCGTTTCTATCACCAGTCCGCCGCCGACTTCTATGCGGTGCGCTTCACCGGGGATCCTTCGAATCCCTACGGCGGTCCCTACTCCGTGCTGCCGGATGGCTCCCTCCTCTTCCCCACGGATCCTGGGTATCCGGGTGGAGGGCGGATCGAAAACGTCCCCGCCTGGCCCAGCTACTATTCGTCCGACTACCGCCTGTCGCAGATGAATACCTATACCTATGGCGTGAGTATTGAGGGCAAGGTCACCGACTGGGCTTCGGTCATCCTCTCGTACAAGCGGTACCGAATGGTGGGCACCGACGGCGTCACGTGGCAGAGCGCCTATCCGCAGGCAGACGTGTTTAGCGTCGGGCTGAACGTATGGTTCTGAACCGTCACCAGCCGACACCCCGGCAGTCCGCCTCCGGAACGGAGGAGGACTTCGGGGCACGTACGGTCTGGGACCGGGTCCGTCCCACCCTGCGGGTGACTCCGTTGCCGGGTTCGGGATTCGCCATCGAGTTTCAGGCGTTGGGAACCCTGTGCCGCATGACGTTGGCGGGCCCGAAGCCGGCCGCGGAGGCCTTCGTGGAGCAGACGCTGGGCTGGATGGCCCGGTTCGAGTCCAAGTACTCCCGATTCCTTCCCGGCTCGTTGATCTCGCGCATCAACGACCAGGCGGGGAAAGACTGGGTTGTGATCGATCCCGAGACCGAGCGGCTCTTCGCCCTGTGTCAGGAGCTTCACTTTCTGTCGAAGGGTGTGATGGATCCAACCGTGCTGCCCTTGCTGCGGTTGTGGAATTGGAAGGCTCGGCCGGCGGTGGTTCCCTCCGAGGAATCCATACGGGAGGCGATGTCCCGGGTCGGATGGTCCCGGGTCCAGCGCGCGCCGGGTCGGGTCCGGTTGCCGGAGGCCGGAATGGCCCTCGATCTGGGTGGCATCGGAAAGGAGTACGCGGTCGACCAGGTGGTGCTGCTTTCCCGTGGATTTCCGCTGACCGGGGTGCTGGTGGATTTCGGGGCCGACATCCGGGTATTGGGACTGCCCCCCGATGGTCGCCAGGGCTGGCACATTGGTCTCGAGGAGCCGCGATCTCCGGGACGTGTCTGGTGCGGCTTGGTGCTGCGCGAAGGTGGCGTTGCCACGTCTGGCAATTACCTCCGGTTCTTCGAGTCTTGTGGCGTTCGCTACGGACACATCCTCGATCCCCGGACCGGTCGGCCGACACCGTCCGAAGTTCTTTCGGTCAGTGTTGTCGCGCCCTCCTGCACCCAGGCCGGATTCCTCAGTACGACCGCACTCGTCCTGGGTCCCGTCGAGGGTATGCGGTTGATCGAGTCGACACCCGGTGTCTCCGGGGCCATTGTCACCACCACACAAACCATCCAATCCCGCCGCTTCCATGAACACCGCGCGTCTTAGCCTCACCGCCTCCCTGTTCCTTCTCGTCACGTCTCTCTTGTCGGCCGCCGCCCCGAAGGTGGGCGATGCCTTCCCGGACCTTGGCTCCTTCGGTCTTGAGGGCCAGGTGCCGGATCTCAAGGGCAAGGTGGTGGTGGTCGATTTCTGGGCCTCGTGGTGCGGACCGTGCCGCCAGTCGTTCCCCGCCCTTCAGGAGGTCTACACCCAGTTCAAGGACAAGAACGTCGTCGTTATCGGCGTGAGCCTCGACGAGTCGAAGGACGACATGGACAAGTTCCTCAAGCGCAGCAAGACGGAGTTCCCGATCCTTCGAGACGCCAAGGGGAAGCTCGCCGAGAAGCTGTCGGTGCAGTCGATCCCGTCGTCCTTCGTGATCTCGCCCGACGGCAAGATCCAGGCGATCCATGTCGGCTTCGGCGGTGAGAAGACCAAGAAGGCCTACATCGCCGACATCGAGAAGGCGTTGGCCAAGAAGTAGTCGTTCGAGGGCCCTCCACGCCGGTCACCCGATGTCCCGTCACCGCTCCCTTCTGACACTCTGCCTGCTGTCGCTGCTGGCGACGGGCTGCGCCCGTGTGAAGCCGTGGCAGCGCGGCACCTTGGCGGATCCCTTGATGAACCGGGGCCGGGATCCGATGGGTCTCGCCTATTCCGAGCACATGTACTTCAGCCGCGAGGGCACCCACGGCGGAGCGGGTGTGGGCGGGGGCGGTTGCGGCTGCAACTGAGCCTCAGTTCACCGCCTCGATCTTCACCGTGTGCGTGACGGGGACGAGCGCCTCCCGGATGGCGGCGGCCAAGGGGGCGCGGGCCTTCTCGGTCAGGGCCACGGTGGCCTCCATGTCCGCCCGGCCTTCCTCGCCGTGGAAGAGGCTCTTGATCTGCTTCGTCTCGTAGTTCTGCTTGGTGCCGACCGCCTCATCGAGGCGTTTGAACGCGTCGTCGAACGGGGTCTTGGCAAACTGGGCCGGCAGGACGATGCCCTCCGCGAGTTCTTTACTGGAGAACGTCTTCGTCTCAGGACCCCAGGTGACCTTGTACTCCTTCGCGGGGGCGTTCTTGACGACCAAGCGCAGTCGGTTGAAGCGGGAATTGAAGTCGGTCAGGGCCATCCCGGAGCGGATCGAGTTGTCGTCGGAGAGCTCCCCGGCGGGTGCGCAGAACGGGTAGCGCCCACTCTTCAGGGTCAGCTCGCCATTCGTGAAGGCCACGACCTCGTGTCCACCGGTCGCGGAGGCTTTGCCCTTTCCGAGATCGACCGTGAACGTCCCGAGGTCGCCGTCCACTCCGAGCGCCTGGAGAAATGCCGTCGCCATCACGACCTGTCCCGCCCAGCCGGGATGCACGGCATCCTTGCCGGCGATGGCGTAGTTCTCACCGAATTGGTTCGTGGCCTTCCATCCCAGCGTGAGCATCGGCCAGAAGACGTCGGCAAAGGCCACCTGTTCCTGCTGGGCGATGTCGATGTCGATGTTTCGCAGCTCGCAGAGGTTGAGGTTCATCGCATCGGAACCCGCGTTGCTCCACGGCACCTTGGGGCCAACGCAGCCGGGGGAACCGAGGACGAAGCGGGCACCCGCTGCCTTGAAGCCCTTCACGATGGCGAGCTGGTTCTCCCGGTACCACTGGCCATTTGCGGCATCGTACGGACGATATTTGTGGTCGTTCATCCCATAGCAGGTCGTCGCGATCGTCGGCTTGAAGCGAAGGGCGTCGTTGACCATGCGGTTCTTGAAGCCTTCCGCCGTTTCCCCGCCCCAACCGTATTGGCGCACGGTGACCTTCAGCTCCGGGAGGCACGCGGTGAGGTAGGTCTCCAGGATCCTCGAGTACATCTTCTGCTCGGTGATCGAGTCGCCAATGATGGCCAATCGGTCGTCCTTGCGGAGCAGGAGCCCCTGTGTGGCAGGCGCCTTCTTCGCGTTGAACTTGGCGAAGACCGTGGCATCGGGCTTGGGCTCGAAATCCTGGGCACCGACGAGGACGGAGAAAGCAACGAGGGAAACGACACGCAACAGGGGAGTCATGGGTTCACGGTGCCGGCGGATGAGGAGCCGGGTCAAGCAGGTGGACTCGGTGTGTCCTGACGCTTTGGAGGTCTCCCCTGGTAGACGCTATTCGAATGTCCCCACGGCTCGCTGCCTCTGAGGCGAGGTCCTTGTTGGTCCGCAGAGGCTCCCGCCATGACCGGTGACCTCCGGCAGGGGGCAGGCTCTTCCCATAACGGGACAGGTCCTGTCTGGGACCTCCTTGTGTGGGCGCGAAAGGGGGCCGAGGTCGTTGGATCGGTTCGAGAGGTAGGTTGAGGACGTGCTTCGGTTCGACCTTTCTTCGTTGGACAAGGGACCCCAAGCCGGAGCTTCGGCACGCCACCAGTTTCCAGAATGCTGAACTGGTTCCCGCGTGTGCTTTCAGGGCTTTGGCATCATCAGTTGGTAGCTCGTGCTCCGCCCGCCGGCCTCCTGCCGAACTAGCATCCCAAGCTCCACCAGGTCGCCGATATCCCGCAGGGCAGTGTCCTGAGAGCACTTCGCAATGAGAGCCCATTTCGAAGAGGTGAGCTTCCCTTCAAAGCCAGCCAGCAGGCGGTTGAGCAGGAGTCGCTGTCGGCTGTTGATGGGTTGGCCCGCGTGCGTTTCCCAGAACCGGGCCTTGGTCAGGATCGACTGCAACGTTCCCTCCGAGGCCTGGATGGCCCGTTGGAGACAGCCGAGGAACCATTCGATCCACGTCGTCACAGCCAACGAACCCTTCTGGCTCCACTCCAGCACGTCGTAGTAGGCCTTCCTC